>JBBSEO010000056.1:0-10719 GCA_038239645.1 Chthoniobacterales bacterium
AGTCAGGAGATCGGAGAAAGCGATATTGCGGAGGATTTCCACTCGATCGTTCGCAGTCTGGATCGCAGACACCGTCTCTTTCGTCGCGTCGACATAGCGCAGGCAGATGGCGTTGACCTCAAAGATGGCGGAGAAAAAAATCGCGCAGATGAGGACCGAAATAAGGACCTCCGCCAAGGTAGAGCCATCGCGGGCCGTGGTAGTGATTTGCATCATTTATGGATTTTATGGCTATTGGAGCAATAAACGTGCCTCTCCCAAGGCCTTCCGTGCCGTCGATCATCGCTTGTCAGCCTGCCGTTGTTGGGCGAAATAGGGCTCGGCATCAGTCACGGCGGGCTGTGGCTCAGCTTGGTAGAGCGCCTCGTTCGGGACGAGGAGGCCGTGGGTTCAAATCCCACCAGCCCGACCAAATCTTAGCGTATGGCTGCAAAGCCGCCGCCAAAGACCAAGCGAAAAGGTTTGCGGTCAGGGGCAACCGATGCTTGCGTTGCGCCTCATTCGCACGGCAGACTAAAATTCCTCTATGGGTTCTCTTAAGAAAAGACGCAAAACGAAAATCTCCAAGCACAAGCGCCGCAAGCGCATGAAGGAGAACCGTCACAAGAAGCGTCTCCGCTATAAGTCGTAGCGGTTTGCCCAGACGGGCAGGCGCGATAGACTGACGCGATGATCTGGTCGAGGGGCGCTGCCATGGCGTTGCTCATCGCAGCGCAGGCCGCACTCGCGCGCCCGACGCCGACACGCCAATCAGCGATCGCGTCCGATAAGACGCGCGCGCCCGCCAAGTCCAACGCGGTCCGCGCGCTCGATGACTCCACGCTGACGACGCCAACGCGCGATCTTCTTCTCAACCCGGCGGGCGAACATGCCGCCGATGCGCTGGCACATTTTGTGACCGGTCTCCAATGGGAGGAACAGGGCGAGCTGGACAAGGCGCTGGAGGAATTTCGCCAGGTGCTGAATCTCGACCCGGGCCAGATCACTCTCGCGGTGCGGGTCGCGGCTCTCCTCGCCCATGACGATCAATATCCCGAAGCCATCGACGTGCTGAAGGATGCGGTGAAGGCAAAACCCAAAGCGCCCGAGCCTTACCGCGAGCTCGCGTTCATTTACGCCCGCTATTTGCGCAAGATGGATGAAGCCGTGCAGTTTGCGAACAAGGCCATCGCGCTCGCGCCGCACCAAATCGATGGCTACGAGCGGTTGTTCGAGGTCGAATATGGAGCGAACGACGAAAAACAGGCGCTGGCTGTTCTCGAACGTGCGGCCAAGATCACGACCGACGACCCGCAATTCTGGCTGCGCCTTGGGCGCCTTTACCTGACGGTCTACGTCAAGCCCGACGCCTCAATTCCCTCGGCCGCGGTTCCGCAGGTGAATGACATTTTCCGGCACGCGGCGACGAACGGAAAAGATAACGCCGCCACCCTGCGCGAAGTGGCTGATTATTACGCGGCGACGCAGCAGATTAGTGACGCGCTCCCGCTCTACGTCCGCACGCTCGAACTTGATCCGGACGACGCGAAGGTGCGGGAGAAACTCGCGACCGCTTTCGTGCTCACGAATCAACGGGCGAAGGCAATTGCAACGCTGGAACAAATTGTTCAGGAGCATCCCGAAAAATATCAGCCCTACGAGCTGCTCGCGCAGTTGCACGACAACGCCGCCCGGGCGCTCGCCCGCGACAAGAAAGAAAATGAAGCCGTCGCGGAGTTCCAAAAGGCGGCGCAGAACTACGAACAGAGCATCCTGACCAACCCGAACCGGCCCGCCACCTATTTACGGTTAGCTGAGCTGTTACTGGCGCCGCTGAAAAAGGAAGACCGCGCCATTACCCTGCTGCAGGAGGCGCGTCATCGTTTTCCGGGCACACCCGAGTTCGCCTATTACCTCGGTCTCGCTCTGCGCGAAGCGAAGCGACCGAAGGAAGCGGTTGTCGTCTTTGAAGAAGCTTTGCAGGAAGCGAAGAACGCGGAGAGCGATTACCTCAAGCCGCGCTTCTATCTCGACTATGGGGCTGCTTCCGAGCAGGCCGGACTCTATGACAAAGCGGCGGAACTTTTCCGGCAGGCGATCGCGATGGATCCGGCCAACGCCGCCGAGCCTTACAATTACCTGGGCTATATGTGGGCGGAGCAAAACAGCCACCTCGACGAGGCGGAAGATGCTGTGCGCCGCGCGCTGCAACTGGATCCAGATAACGGCGCTTACCTCGACAGCCTCGGTTGGGTGCAATATCGGCAGGGGAAACATGCGGAGGCGATCGAAACCTTGCAGCGTGCGATCAAGAACCTACCCCGCGAGGATGCGGTCCTCTTCGAACACCTGGGGGATGCGCTGGCGAAGTTGCGTCGTTTTCCCGAAGCGCTCGAGGCCTGGCAGAAAGCGAAGGTGCTCGATCCCTCGAATGCGGAACTCGCCGCGAAGATTGAAGAGCAAAATCCGCGGATGACGCGCAAGCCATGAGCGCGCCGCGCTCCCGGCGGTCGAATTCTTTGTAGCAGAGCGGAGCATGAGATTACCCACGCGGGATCGAATTCCAGGACCTCGGCGCCGCCGGCGCCGCCGGCGCTATCCGGGCGAACGTTCACCGCGGTATCGATTCTGGATGATTTTGCTCGCGCTCGCCGGCGGCTTTGCCCTTGGCCTCGGCTTCCTCACCACGGTCCCGCGTCTGCTCAATCACTGGCGCGAATCGCGACACCTGGAAGAAGCGGCATCGCAATTGCAAAAGGATAATCTCTCCGCCGCCGACGTCAGCGCGCATGCCGCGCTCGCGACGCAACCGGACTCAATTCCGGCCTACCGGATTCTGGCTGAAACGAGTGAGCGCCGGAACCAGCCGGAAACCGTCACGTGGCGCGCGCAGATCGCGCGTTTGCAACCACACGACATCGACAGCCAGCTCAATCTTGCCTCGGCCGCCTTGCGCTTTGGGCAGTTGGAAATCGCGCGAAAGGCGTTGGAGTCAATTCCCGAAGGAGCGCGCGATCGAGCCTCTTTTTATGTCGTCGCCGGGTGGCTCGCACGCGCGCAGGGCGATGAAGCTGGGGTCGAACGTTATTTCTCGGCGGCGGTCGCGAAGGATCCAGCGAACGATCTCTACCAGTTCAATCTCGCCTTATTGCGAATCAAATCGCCCGATCCCCAGATGAGCGACCCGGCACGCGAAACTCTCCAGCGTCTCGCCCGCAACCCGACCTACCGCGCGGGATCTCTGCGCGCCTTGTTGAGTGACGCGATCCAGCGCAACGATCAAATCGTCGCCGACCGGATGGCGCAGGATTTGCAAATGAGTCCGCAGGTGACGTTTTCGGATTATCTGCTCTGCCTCGATTTCTATCGCCGTCTCGATCCAAAAAAATTCGCCGCGCTGCTTGAGAAAGTGAAGCCGGTCGCGGCGCGCAATTCGTCCGATCTTGCGCTGCTCCTGAATTGGATGAATGGCCAGGGGCTGGCTTCGGACGTATTAAAGTGGAGCGAAAAATTGCCACCTGAACAAGTCACGCACGCGCCGCCTGCGGTTGAGATGGCGGAGGCGCTCGTCCTGCAGAAAAACTGGTCGCGCCTGCGCCGTTGGACCCGCGGGGTCAGCTGGGAAGATTCCGAGGATCTGCGCTTCGCCTACCAAGCTTACGCCGCGCGGCAATTGCGCCAGGCCGCTGGCGAGGCCGAATTTTCCGCGCTTTGGCAGGAGGCGGTGCGGGCGGCGGCGGAAAAGCCGGATCGCGATATCCGGCTGGCCCGGCTCGCGTCGCGCTGGAACCTGCCCACCGAAGCCGAACAACTCTGGTTGCGCGTCGCGCATAGTCCCCTCACCCGCCGCGAAGCACTCGATGCTCTCTTCGAGATTTACCGCGCAAATAACGATCTTCCGAATCTGTACCTGACCGCCCAGCGCCTTCACGAAATGTCGCCGAACGAAGCCATCGTCGCTGCCGAATACGCGCGCCTTGGCCTGATCCTGGAGAAGAATATCAATGAAGGACAGCAGATCGCGAAGACCGCGTATGACCTGGCGCCAAACGAACCGCTGTGCGCCATCTCCTACGCGCTGGCCCTTTATTCCTCCGGACGCGCTGCCGAAGGCGTGCAAGTCCTGGAAAAACTGCCGCCGGAAAAAATGCGCGAGCCGCATCACGCCGTTTACGCCGCGATTTTGCTTCTCGACCACAACGAAACGGAGCGGGCGCAAGAATTCGTGGAGGCAGCCAGGGCCGGCCCCATCTTTCCGGAAGAGAAAAAATTACTCGAAGAAATGGTGCAAAAAGCAGAGCGGGCCGCTACTCCTGCGCCCACGCCGGCACCAGAGTCTAACGTGTCACCTTCTCCAACACCGCTGCCGCCAGGGACTGCGTCGCCGAATCCAAATTAGCGTTGGCACGTTGCAGGCGAAGCAGGTTTTTTTCGCCGATCGCCGCTTCGACCTCCGCCACCGCTTGCGCGATGGCTCCATCCTCCGCGGCGCCGATTTGCCCTGCCATGATCGCTCGCGCACCCCCGACCGCTTTCAACATTTCGTTAGCCTTTAGCGTCGCTTCGGTCCAGTTGCGCTCGCTCATGTCCTCGAAGGCATGCTCGAGCGAATCCTCCAGCATCTTCTCGACCGCTTCATCCGTCACTTCGATCGCGCTGGTGAGGGCCAGTTCCTTTTCCCGGCCGGTTTTGGTATCGCGCGCCAGCACATGCAGCAATCCGTCCGCATCAATCGCAAATTGCACACCGACGCGCGGCACGCCTTTGGGTGCGGGCTCAAACTCGAGTTCAAATTTCCCGAGCGGCCAGTTGTCCCGCGCCATCTCGCGCTCGCCCTGAAGCACATGAATCGACATCGCCCGCTGATGACTGACCGCTGTGGTAAACATTTCTCCCGCCTTGATCGGAATGGTCGAGTTCCGCGGAATGATCACATTCATCAAGCCGCCGAAGGTTTCGATTCCCAGCGACAGCGGCGTGACATCGAGCAGGACCACGCCCTGCACCGCCCCGGACAAAATCCCTGCCTGAATCGTCGCGCCGATCGCGACCGCTTCATCAGGGTTCTGCGACACGTTTGGCGCGCGCCCGAAAAATTCACGGGCGAAAGCGCGGACGAGCGGCATTCGGGTGGCGCCGCCGACGAGGATTATTTCGTCGAGATCGGACGCGCTCATCTTCGCATCGGCCAAAGCGCGCGCGCAATGCCAGCGCGTTTTCTCCACGATCGGTCGCGCGATTTCTTCCAGGCGCGCCCGCGTCAATTCGTAAACGTAATTCCGGCCGGCGACGAATGGCAGCTCGATCCGCACTTCCTCCTCGCGCGAGAGACGGTGCTTGGCCTCGATCACCAGGGTTCGCTTCTCAAACTCGGGAATCGGCAGATCGCAATCGGCCACTAACGCTGAATCGAGGTCGTCGCCGCCCAGTTGGGTGTTCCCATTGGTCGCCAGCACTTCGAAGACGCCTTCATGCAAACGCAGAATCGAAAGATCGAACGTGCCGCCGCCGAAATCGTAAACGGCCACCTGCGACTTCTCCGCCAGACGATCGAGCCCGTAAGCGAGGGCCGCGGCCGTGGGCTCACTGAGGATTCGTTCGACCGTGAAACCCGCGATTTCTCCGGCCCGTTTCGTCGCCAGGCGTTGCGCATCGTTGAAATAAGCAGGCACGGTAATCACCGCGCGATCGACGGAGCGCCCGAGCGCCTTCTCCGCGTTTTGCTTGAGCTGACACAGAATGCGCGCGGAAATTTCTTCCGGCGCAAAATGTGCATCGCGCACGCGAATTTTGCCGTCGTGCATTTCGTAAGCGCCAGCCTCGCGACGTCCCATTAATCGTTTGATCGAGGAAATCGTCTCGCGCGGGGCCAGCGCCCGGGCTCGCTCCGCCACACGACCGATCATGGGCTCGCCTTCGAGCGGGAAATGAACAACGGAGGGAAGAAGCCGCTCGCCCTCGGCATCGGCGAGCAGGATGGGAAATCCGGCTTCCATGATCCCAATGAGCGAATTTGTCGTGCCCAAATCGATCCCAACGATGTCGCTCATGTCTTAGCCTCGAAAACTTTCGTCGCTTTGCAACGAAACTCGTTTCCAACTCGCCACGTCCTCAGGCGATTCGACGGGCAAGGCGCATCGCACCGCGCAGATTTCGCGGAAGCAAACTTCGTCGAACGGGAGAACAATTTCGTTCGCTAGTTCGTTGCGCGCCGGCCTGGGGAGGTTCTGGTAAAGCAAGCTCAGGTGCGGATCGACAGGCGTTTCTGTCCGCGCGATCATCGCGGCCAATTCTTCTACTGCGGACGAGCGCTGGAACTGAACGAACAAGGTTTTCGTAAATCGATCGCCCGTGCGCACGCCCTCGCTGCGCAGAAGGATCTCCGGCGGTGGCGAAAATTCCCGCACCACATTTTCAGGCAAGACACAGATCGTTACGTGCGGCTCGAAAACTGCCGCGCCAAAACGCTGCGCCAGCCTCGCGATCTCACCCGCAAAAAATTCGCGCGCGCGACGTTCCGGCAAAAGCCAATAAGCCATTGCGAGCTCTTTCTCTTCTGCCGCCATGCTGCACTATTATAGCGTATGCCTACCAACGTTCTCGGGACCGAATTACAATCCTGCTGCCGCGATCCCATGACGGGCTTTTATCGCGACGGCTTGTGCAAGACCGGCCCGGGCGACGTGGGCCTGCATACCGTCTGCGCAAAAATGACGCGCGAGTTTCTCGATTTCTCCGTCCTGCAAGGGAACGATCTTGTCACCCCGCATCCGGAATGGAGTTTTCCGGGGCTGGAGCCGGGCGACAAGTGGTGCGTCTGCGTTCAGCGCTGGCAGGAGGCGCTCGAGCGCGATATCGCGCCGCCGGTCGATCTGACCGCGACCCACGCCTCCGCGCTCGAGTTTGTCACGCTGGAGGATTTGCGCGCGCACGCGCTGTGACGCGACAACTGGTTCTGGAAACGCGTCCGGTTCCCGTGCACTTTACGCCGCCTTGAATCTGCCGTTTAGCCTTTTCCTGGCGCTTCGCTACCTGAAGCCGAAGCGCACCTTTCTGTCCATCATCACGCTGATCTCGATTCTTGGCGTGACCCTCGGCGTGACGGTCCTGATTCTCGTTATCTCGGTCATGACCGGCTTTGACCGGGAACTGCGCCAAAAGGTAATGGATTTCGATGCGCACATTCTGGTGACGAGCGAAGAAGTGATCACGGACTGGCGGGAGCTGACGCAAAGATTACAGGCGACGCCGGGCGTGATTGCGACTGCCCCCTATATCCAGGGACCGGTCATCGTGGAGCACGAGAACAAACGTTTCGCGCCGTTGATTCGAGGGATCGATCCGGAGCAGGAAGAGAAAGTCATTCCGCTGCAAAAATTTCTGAAGTCGGGAACGCTCGATTTCAACGGCGACAATTGTGTCGTCGGGATTGAACTGGCGCGGAAGCTCAACCTTCACGTCGGTGACAAGGTCACGGTCTATTCCCCGGGCAATCTCGGCCGCATTCTCGATAGCCTGAAGCAGGCGGAGAATGCGCAGGGCGACGCGGAGAAGGACGCGGTTGGAAAACTGCGCGAGCTGGTTTTGCCGAAAGACCTGACCGTCACCGGCATTTACGAAACCGGGCACTACGTGCACGACTCGGAATTTTTGCTCGTCCCGATCTACATCGGTCAGGAGCTCTATGGCTTGGGCGACGCGCTCCACGGCATTACCGTCCGGATTTCCGATCCCTACGCGGCCGAACGAATCAAAGAAAGAATTGAGCCGCTGCTCAGCGGTTCCGAGTTCGCTCAGACCTGGATCGACATGAATCGGCAATTTTTCGAGGCGATTCGGCTCGAGCGAACGGTGATGTTTTTCCTTTTGTTCTTCATCATCGTGGTCGCCGCTTTCGGCATCATGAGCACGCTCATCACCGTCACGGTGCAAAAGCGGCGCGAGATCGGAATCATGAAAGCGCTGGGAGCGACGGTCGGCCAGATCGTCTGGGTTTTTCTCGGTCAGGGAATGGTCGTCGGCTTGTTCGGCACTCTCACCGGTCTGGGTTTGGGGATGACGCTGATCCGTTATCGCAATGAAGTCAGTCAATGGCTGGCGCGCACCTTGCACGTCGAAATCTTCCCGCGCGAAGTCTATCAATTCTCCAGCATTCCGGCCGAGGTCATCCCTCACGACGTGATGTGGATCTGCATCAGCGCCTTTTTGATCTGCGCTTTCGCCGCGCTGATCCCGGCGTATTTCGCCGCGCGCCTCGACCCGGTGAAGGCGCTGCGGTTCGAGTAGCGAGAAGCGAAAGAAAAAGGCGGCGCGCCTAACGACCCGCCGCCTTCATCTCGTACGAAAAATCGCGTTACTGCGTGTGCGCGGCGTGCATTTCCTTCATCGCGTTCATCATGTCCTGATGCGCTTTGATCTGCGCATCCAGCTTGGTTTGCTGTTCGGGAGTGAGGAGCGGACGAATTTGCGCAACAGACGCGTCGATGACCGCTTTCGCTTTGGTCATCGCGTCCTGATGGATCGCTTGCAGCTGCGGCTTAGCCTGGTCAACAATCGGCTGCACTTTGGCCTGCTGATCGGGCGTGAGATTGAGCGATGAGATCATTTCCGCCATCGGATTGCGATGGCCGCCCATGTGGCCCCGCTTTCCGCCGGGAGGCTGAGCTTGCAGAGTTGCGGTCGCGCCGAGCGCGAGCGCCGTAATAATTGTCAGTGTCCTTTTCATATTTGGTGTTTGCGGCGCGCTGTTCGCACCGGCACTCAGGCAGACCACTTCGGCGGCACGTGGGTTACAACTTTGTTTTCGGTAACCGAATCGGCTTGCCGCCAGTCTTTCCCTGTAGTGTGGATACGCTAACATGGATGTTGATGAGCATCTGGACGCTCTCGTGGCTCGTGCGCGCGCAGGTGAAGACGAGGCCGCGCGCGCGATCATGCAGCAACTCTACCCGACGGTGGCGAAGATTGTCCGTGCTCATCGACCGCGGCGAGCCGCCGAAGAGGATCTTTGCCAGATGATTTTCGTCAAAGTCTTTCAGAAGCTCGATCAATTCCGAGGCGATGTGCCGTTGACGCACTGGGTTTCGCGGATCGCGATCAATACCTGTCGCAATCAGTTTGCCGCGGAAAAGGTGCGACCGGAACTTCGCCAGGCCGACTTGAGTGAAGAACAGGCGGCGTTCCTCGAAACGGTGGCGGCGAAGGATGAAAACGCGACCCCGGATGAAAAGCTGGCCACGCGCGACCTGGTGGAGAAATTACTGTCGATGTTGAAACCGGTGGAGCGTTTGGTCATCGATCTGTTGTATCTCCAGGAAAAAAGCGTCGCTGAAGTGCAGGCGCTCACCGGCTGGAGCGCGACGGCGGTGAAGGTGCGTGCTTTTCGCGCACGGCAGAAATTGCGGCGACAAGTGCGAGGACTGCTGTGAACGACGAGACGCTCCGCCAAATGTTGCGCGTAGCCGGTCGGACGCCTGCGGCCGAGGCGGCGATGCCGTTCGGTTTTGACACCCGTGTTCTGGCCGCGCTGCGGGCCACGCCGGAGGCCCCGGACTTCATCCGCCCACTCGCGCGTCGTACCGCGATTCTCGCCCTTGGAGTTATCCTGCTGGCTGGCTTTGGCTGGTATCAAACCATCAGCGACGACGATTATTCTTCCGCTTACGCCATGGCTGACACCGTGATCGAACGGAATATCTCGCGATGAAATCATCCGTGCGGTGGATTTTGATCGGCGCATTCGCGCTGGTGTTTTTAGCGGGGCTGGCCTGCGGATTTATCACCTCACCGTTTGTCCTCGCCCACCGGATGCAGCACGGAATGATGGCGGATCACATGCTCGATCGTTTGCAAAATCAGCTGCGTTTGACGCCGGAGCAGCGGGAGAAAATTAAACCGATCGCCGAGAAGACGGCGAGCGAGTTGCAGAACGTGCGGCGGGAGACGGGTCAGCGCATTCGCGACATTCTCATGGCAAGCCATCGCGAGATTGTGCCGCTGCTCACTCCGGAGCAGCGCGAGCGGCTGCAACGAATGGAAGAGCGCCATCGCCGTCAAATGCGGCGTGGGCTGCCCTAATCGAGCGACCAGCGCTTCGGTAATTTCTGCTTCAGCGTATTCATCGACGCAAAGAGATCGCCGGATTTGGTTACGCGTTTCAGCACCATTTCGGAAGTGAAGGTGAGAAGTTTCACGCTCTTTTTTCGCAAAGCGCTTTCTACTTCCACCCACGTCACCGGAGTGGAAACCGTCGGCTGCTCCTTCGCGCGCAATGAATAGACGTTGATCGTGGTTTTGTGTTCGTCATTCTGGCTCCAATCGACCAGCACCTTTCCCTGGCGCAGGACTTTCTTCATGTCGGACACGACCAGTTCGGGGTAAGTCCGCTCCAACAACCGTGCGAGATCGCGCGAGAGTGATTTCGTCAGATCGAAGGTCGTGGGCGTATTCAGCGGGACGTAAATCTGCAGGCCCTTCGACCCGCTCGTCTTGGGAAAACTCTCAAGACCGAGGCCCTCCAGCAACGCGCGCAGCTTTAGTCCGACATCGCAGCACTGCAGGATGTCCGCCGGCGACCCGGGATCGAGATCGAACGCCATCAATGTCGGTTGCGCCACATTCTTTTTCCGCGCGAGCGACGTGTGCAGTTCGAGGTCGGCCAGGTTCGCGGCCCAGACCAGGGTCGGCAAATCCTGCGCCAGGCAATATCGCATCTCGCGTTGGTTTCCTTCGCTCCAGACC
>JBBSEO010000057.1:0-10716 GCA_038239645.1 Chthoniobacterales bacterium
GCGCACATCCAGATGATCGTTGCGAGGGGGACCGCCGCCGCCAGCGGACGCAGAACAAAAACCGCGAGCCAACCCATCGCGAGGTAAAGCGCGATGGAAAATCCGGGCCGATGCGCCGGCCCGCGCACTGCCTTGAGGACGATCCCCATTGCCGCCAACAGCCAAACCAGCACGAGAATCGTCCATCCCGCCGTGCCCCGCAGCGGCCCCAGCGCAAACGGCGTGTAGGTTCCCGCGATCAAGAGGAAGATCGCGGAATGATCGACCACGCGCAGAGCGTGCTTGAAACGATTGCGCGGCCAGGCGTGATACGCCGCCGAGCCGAGATAAAGGAGCAAAACTGTTGCCGCAAAAATGCTCACACCGATGACGAAACGCGCGCCATGTTTCGTCGCGGCCATCACCAGCAACGGCGTCCCGATCACGGCCGCGACCAGGCCAGCCGCGTGGCTCGTCCAGTTCGCGATTTCTTCGCCGCGCGTCTGCGTCCATGAATGATCGTTAGAAATCTTCATGCATCGTGGTTCCGTCCCGCTTGGAATATGAGTGGGAAAATGATCCGCGCGATTCTTTTCGACGCGATGGGAACGCTGATCGAACTCAAACAGAGCGTGGGCGAAAACTATGCCGCCGTCGGCCGCGAACTCGAATTGAATCTTAACGCCGACGATCTCAATCGCGCTTTTGCGCAGACTTGGCGTTCACTTCCCCGGCGCCCGGCCAGCGACGGACCGCGCGCTGATGACGACCGGGGTTGGTGGGGCGAAATCGTTTTTCGCGTCCTCGAACAATCGAAGGCCGTCCTGAGCACACTTGAGCGCGAAAAATTCTTCGAGGCCGCCTACGCGTATTTCGCTGATCCGACAAACTGGCGCGCGCGTCCCGAAGCGCTCGAAACGCTGACCGCACTGCAGCCGCGTTTTCGGCTGGCGGTCCTGTCAAATTTCGATGGCCGGCTTCGACTGGTGCTAACGCATCTCGGCCTCATTCATTTCTTCGAGCAAATTTTCATCTCCAGCGAACTCGGAGCCGACAAGCCCGATCCCGAAATTTTCCGGCGCGCCTTGCGTTCGCTCCGCCTCGAAGCCTCCGAGGTCTTGCATGTCGGCGACGATCCTGAGCGTGACTGGGCTGGTGCCCGCAAGGCCGGACTGCATGTTTTTGAATTAAGCAACCCGCGGAACTCGTTGCGCGATTTGCTCGGCGTTCTGCCGGAATAGGCGCCATGGGTTGGGTGGGACTCGAACCCACAACCAACGCCTTAAAAGGGCGCTGCTCTACCATTGAGCTACCAACCCGCGGGCTGATTGTTTACCCGTAACGCCGAGCCTTCGCAACCGCGGACTCCCCCTTTCTGGCCGCGGCGAGAAACGCAGATTCGCAGCGGGTTTATCCCGCCAGCAGCCGCCCATCCGCAAGGCCGTTGCTTCTGGACGCTTTGCCGAAGCGAACGAACTCGTCCGCACGTCGCCGAATGCCCAATCGTCCAGCTCTTCTTCACGATTGCACCCACCGTCCCACACGCTAACCTCAACGACTCATGAAAGCATTGATTGCGTCCCTTTTCGTCTTTGGAGTAACAACGGCCATGGCTCAAGACATGCCGGCGCTCGGCGCGAAGGCCCCAGCGGTTTCACTCGTTTCCAACGAAGGCAAATCCGTCAATCTCTCCGACTACAAAGGGAAATGGGTCGTTCTTTATTTTTACCCGAAAGATTTCACCAGCGGTTGCACGCTGGAAGCGCAGAATTTTCAACGCGACCTGGCGAAGTTCGAACATGCGAACGCCGTGGTCCTCGGTGTGAGCGTGGATTCGGCGGAATCGCACAAGGGATTTTGCGCCAAGGAAGGGCTGAACTTTAAGCTCCTCGCGGATACCGACGGCAAAGTCGCGTCCAGCTACGGCTCGGTCATGGAACATGAGGGCGCCAGGATGGCCGCGCGAAATACTTTTCTGATCGATCCGGACGGACGCGTCGCGAAAGTCTTCACCGGGGTGAAGCCAGCGACGCACAGCGACGAGGTCCTGCAGACGCTCGCGACCCTGAAGAAGAGCTAGCGCTGGCTTGCTGTTTCGTGCGCAGGCGATAACCTCTGCCGATGGCAAAATCTGCGCTCGGCAAAGGTCTCGGCGCGCTCATTGCCGCGCGGCCAACCGCGGCTTCGCTGGTCCCGCCTGATGCGTCCGATAATGGCGGAGCGGTGCAGATTGAGCAGGTGCGGCTGGAATCGATCGCGCCCAGTCCACTGCAACCGCGCAAGGAATTTGCCGCGGGTGCGCTCCAGGAATTAGTCGAGTCGATTCGCCAGCACGGCATTATTCAGCCGCTCGTTGTGCGCTTGGTCGAGGGGCGTCATGAGTTGATCGCGGGAGAACGCCGCTGGCGCGCCGCCCAGCAGCTTGGGCTCACCGAGGTGCCGGTGCTCGTGCGCACCGCGGACGATCGCGAAGTCCTCGAGCTTTCCCTAATCGAAAATTTACAGCGCGCCGATCTCAACCCGATCGAGGAAGCGCAGGGCTACGCGCGGCTTTCGCATGAATTTGGATTGCGGCAGGAGGAGATCGCCCAGCGCGTCGGCCGCAGCCGGGCGGCTGTCGCCAATGCGATGCGCCTGCTCGATCTGCATCCGCAGGCGCAAACGTGGCTGAGCCAAAATCTGCTTTCGGTCGGACACGCCAAAGCCTTGCTTGGCCTGAAGGCGCCCGACGAACAATTGGCGGTGGCGGAAACAATCTTGCGCCGCAGCGCCACCGTGCGCGCGACCGAACGAATGGTCGCGCGACAGCTTGGCCAGACGAGGCCGCGGCGCCGCCGAGCTTCCGTTAGCGCCTCCGACGCCGGCATCACCGATCTTCAGAATCGCTTGCAGGAGCACCTCGGCACGCGCGTGCTCCTGCACCACGGCGAAAAACAGGGCCGGATCGAAATTGAATATTACGGCGCCGATGATTTGCAGCGCCTCCTCCAAATCATGGGTCTGCCGTCGTCGGATTGAGGGCGGATGCGAAATTTTTTCGCGTTGGCCCTGGCGTCGATGACTCTCAGCGCGCGCGCCGATTTCCTCTGGGATAAATTTTCCGGCGAACGCGCCCTCGCCGATGTGCAGAAGGTGGTCGATTTCGGTCCCCGACCGAGTGGTTCGGAAGCACTCGACAAAACGCGCACCTATCTGACCGAGCAACTCCGCGCCGCCGGCTGGAAAGTCGAACGCCAGACTTTCACCGATTCGACTCCGCAGGGACCGTTGACTTTTGTTAATCTCATCGCGGTCTTTGGCGATCATCCGTCGCCGACTTTTCTGCTTTGCTCTCATTACGACACGAAGATTTTCGCGACCTTCCCCTTCGTGGGAGCGAACGATGGCGGTTCGAGCACCGGTCTCCTCTTGGAACTGGCTCGCGTCCTCGCCGGCGATCCGGCGCTGGCGAGCCGCCTCCAGCTCGTCTTCTTCGATGGCGAGGAAGCCGTCGAGAATTTCACCGCCACCGACGGAGTCTACGGCAGCCGATACTTTGCCAAAAATCTGCCGAAGCCCAACAAACTGACCGGCGGCATTCTTTTCGACATGATTGGCGACAAGTCGTTAACCGTGACCCTTCCGCCGGATTCGCCGAGCGAGCTGGCGCGCGGGATCTTTCGCGCGGCTGATTTGTTACAGTTGCGGCGCTACTTCACTTACTTCGACCGCGACATCACCGACGACCACACGCCGCTCAACGCCGCCGGGATCCCCGTGATCGACCTGATCGACTTTGATTATCCGCCGTGGCACACCGCGGAGGATAAGATGGATAAATTAAGCGCGGAAAGTTTGACGATTGTTGGGAAAGTCGCGCTTCGCTTTCTCTCGGAGATGAAATGAAAATCGTCGCCGGGGCGCTGCTGGGCGTCGCCACGGGCGTAGGCTGCGGCTTTTTTCTCTCACGAATCCCGCCGATCGCCGAAGGCTTCGGGCACCGTGAACTCACTGCCGTCATATCTTCCGAATATCCGTTAGTCGCACCTGACGACCAAGTCACTTTTTGGGCGAAGGCGCTGGCGGCCCAGTTCGGCGAAGCGACGAAATTCCATGCCGCTCTTTCGGCCGATCACCTTTCGGAGACGAAACTCCGTCGCCGGATCGAGAAAACGGTCGGCGTGGAACGTTGGATCGAGTCTCAGATCGCACCGCAGCTCGCGTTCTCCCCCGCGGAGATTGAGAGCTATTACTCGCAACACGAAGCTGAGTTTCGCCTCCCGGCGCAAACCCACCTTCGGCATATTTTCTTCGCGGCGCCGACGGGGAGCGCGAAGGACATCGTGGAGGAAAAGCGCGACCTGGCGAGCCAAACGCTCGCGCAGCTTCAGCGCGGGACTGATTTCTCGAGGATGGCGGCGGCGGTTTCGGAAGATGAAGCGACGAAGAGCCGCGGCGGCGACCTCGGTTGGATCTCAGAGCGGCGGATTCCGCCAGAGTTTTTCGCGGCGATCGAGCCGCTGCCAGTGAACGCGGCACCGATGATGGTGCAATCTCGACTCGGTTTTCATCTCGTGCAGATTCTGGGACGAACGCCAGTACGGGGGGTGAGCCTTGGTGAGGCAACGGCCGAGATTACCGGGCGCCTCGCCGCACCGAAGCGACTCTTGGCGGTTAATGAATTACACCGCGCACTCGCCGCTGCGCACCCGGGGGCCGATGCAGACTGAGCTTCACCTTGCGCCTCATTTAGTTTAAACGCAGCTTCGAGAAGAAAATGATGACGCGTCAGTTTCGAAAAAACGTTGGAGTGATCGGTCTCGGCATTATCGGCCGGCGAATCTGCGATCATCTCCGCCGACAAGGCTATTCGGTTTTCGTCTGGAACCGTTCGCCCCGCGCCGTCCCCAGCTTTGTCGGCTCGCCCGCCGAGCTCGCGCAGATGTGCAATTACCTGCAAATCTTTGTCGGCGACGATGACGCTCTGCGCTTCGTGGCGCGCTCGATCGTGCAAAGCCTGACCCCGCGCCACGTCGTGATGGCACATTCCACCGTCTCGCCGGAGACGATGAAGGAAGTGGCGGCGATGGTGGAACGTCGCGGCGCTCGCCTGGTCGAAGCGCCATTCACCGGCAGCAAGCTGGCCGCGGAAAAAGGTCAGTTGGTTTATTACGTAGCCGGCGACGAAGCCGCGATTCGCGAAGTGACCCCGCTCTTACAGGCGAGTAGCAAAGGAATCGTCAACATCGGCGAGATCGGGCAGGCCAGCATTATGAAAGTCGCAACGAACATGGTGACTGCCGCGATCGTCCAATCGGCTGCGGAAGCAATGGCGCTGGTTCATCAAAACGGCATCGACCTGGAAAAATTCGCCGAGGCGATGAAACAAAACGGCAGCAATTCCGCGACGCTCGACCTGAAGGTGCCGAGCATGATGACCGGCGATTACGAGACGCATTTTTCGATCAAGCACATGCTGAAGGATATTCTCATCGGGAGTCGAATGGCGCGAAATCTCGATCTCGACCTCACCGTCGCCAATGCCACCCGCGACCGCCTGCTCGACGAAGCGCGCCACGGACATGGCGAAGAGGATTACTGCGCGATGGCGCGAAAATTCTTACCGCCGGAAGACGAGCCGGTCGACGATCCACAGGGCGATTTGTTTTCTGCGCCTGCCGCCGTCGCGGCCGAACCGGAGCTGCACGAAGATACCGCCTTTGTCGAAGAACAGCTCGCCGCGTTGGAGGAAGTCCCGGCACCAGCGCCCGAGGAAGTGGAGGCAGGGCCGATCATCGCAGACGAATCTCCTTTGCCGGAGTCCGTCGCGGTTGTGCCCCTCGCGGCCGAGCCAATAGCGGCGGCGGAAGCTGCGCTCGAGGTCGCCCCGCCCCCCGCGCCTGCGCTGGAGGAAGCGCCCGCAGAGGAACGGACGCCGCGCAATTTCATCAACCGTTTTCTCCGGCGGACAGATTACTAACGGCGTATGCCGGAATCGTTTCGCGATCTTTCCGCACGCACGAAATTGCGGATCAGCGGAGCCGACCGCATCCGCTTTCTCAATGGCCAAACGACAAACGACGTGCGGAAAGCGTCCGCCGCCGTGGCGCAGGAAAGCTGCATCCTGAATGCGAAAGGGCACCTGGAGGCGCATCTCTTTCTCCTGGCGGAAGAGGCCGCGATATTTTGTGACGCTGCGCCGGAACTACGCGAGACCTTGCCCGCGCGACTCGACCGCTACATCATCGCCGATGACGTGACAGTCGAAGACGTCAGCGAGCAATTCGCGCTTTTCCATTTTCTCGAAGCCGCGCCTCCTTCGATTGCCGGCGAAAGATTTCGCGTTCGGGCAATGCGCCTGGGCGTCGAAGGCGACGATCTTTGGCTCGATCGCAACGCGGCCGAGGGGGCGCGCGAAGTTTGGAGAGCGAATGGGTGGGAGGAACTCAGCGATGAAGCCTGGGAAGCCCGCCGAATCGAAAATGGATTGCCCCGCTGGGGCCGCGAGTTAGGTCCGGACATTCTGCCGCCGGAAGCGAATCTCGCCGCCCGGGCGATTGATTACCTCAAAGGCTGCTACATCGGGCAGGAAACAATTTCGCGCATGAAAATGAGCGGACAAATGCGGCAGACGCTTTGCGGGCTCCGCGCAGAAAATGGCGCGCCGTTGCAGGTGAACGACGAACTCCGCGTCGGCGAAAAAGCCGTCGGCAAAATCACGAGCGCCGTCGTCTTGGAGCGGCTCGGCGGACCGGTCGCGCTCGCCTTGATCAAGCGTGGATTCAATGCGCCCGGCACCGACCTCACCACTTCCTCGGGCGCGAAGGTCGTCGTTCAAGCGCTGCCTTTCGTCGCCGAGAAGCGTTGACCTCGCACGCACGCCGCCGTTAGCTTCGCGCGCTCATGGCGAAAGTCAGCGTCCAGCACGTTTACAAGATTTATCCCGGGGATAAGGGCGCCGACATCACTGCGGTGGAAGATGTGAACCTCGAGGTCGCCGACCGCGAGTTCGTCGTTCTCGTCGGGCCCTCCGGCTGCGGCAAGTCCACAACTTTGCGGATGATTGCGGGTCTGGAGGAAATTTCGCGCGGCGAAATTTTCATCGGCGACAAGCGAGTAAACGATGTCCCGCCGAAGGATCGCGACATCGCGATGGTCTTCCAAAATTACGCGCTCTACCCGCACATGAGCGTGTTCGATAACATGGCCTTCGGGCTGAAATTGCGACGCTATCCCAAGCCGGAAATCAAAAAGCGGGTGATGGACGCGGCGGGAATTCTCGGCATCGAGAATTTGCTCGAGCGCCGGCCGAAAGCGCTCTCCGGCGGACAACGTCAGCGCGTGGCGGTCGGTCGCGCCATTGTCCGGCAGCCGAAAGTTTTTCTGTTCGACGAGCCGCTTTCCAACCTCGACGCCAAGATGCGCGTGCAGATGCGGACGGAAATTACCAAGCTGCATCAGCGTCTGCAGGCCACCATGATCTACGTCACGCACGACCAGATCGAAGCGATGACGATGGGCGACCGCATCGTGGTGATGAACCAGGGCAAGGTCCAGCAGAACGACACGCCGCTGAAGTTATATCGCGAGCCGGACAATCTTTTCGTCGCCGGTTTCCTCGGGAGCCCGCCGATGAACTTCGTGCAGGGAACGTTGAAGGCAGAGCGCGGCGCCCTCGTTTTCAAGGAGATCGAGGATGGGACAATTCAGGCCCGTTTCCCGGAAAACTCGCGGCCCGGCGCGGCCGCATTTGCCGGCAAGAATGTCGTGCTCGGCATCCGTCCGGAAAGCATCGAGGTGGCGCAGTTCGACAAAGGCGCGCCGGCGGATGCGAGCTTCCCGGCGATCGTCGACATCGTCGAACCGATGGGCGCAGAAACAAATCTGTATCTTCAAACCGGCGCGCACACCGTCGTCTGCCGCAGCCAGCGCGCGTTCGATCACCGCGAGGCTGGTCATCGCTTGCCGTTCGAATTGGACCTGGCCCAGACCCATCTTTTCGACCCCGAAACAAATCGCCGAATTGTCTGACCCTCAACGTTTTTGCCTTGGCGTGGAAGGCCCGGTGGAGCTAATGTGACGGCAGACGTCCTGCCATGAATCAACGCCTGCTTGCGGAAATCGGTCGAACTCAACGCCTCGAGATCATGAATGCGCTCAAGCGCAGCCGCGGACTGTCGGTGAACGAGCTCGTTAACCAAATTAAAATGAGCTACATGGGGATCAAGCAACACTGCCTGACGCTCGAGCGCGACGGTTATCTCGACACTTGGCGACGACCGCAAAAAATGGGGCGGCCCGAGATGGTTTATCGACTCACTCGTCGAGCCCAGGACCTCTACCAGGCGGACAGTAATCGCTTTACTCTTCAACTGCTGGAGTCGATCAACGAACTCTACGGTCCAAACGCGGCGGAGAAGCTTCTCTACAGCGTTTTCGAAGGAAAGACGGCGGAGCTGAAAGAGAAGGTTAAAGGCGAGAGCGTGTCCGATCGTGCGAAAACGCTGGGCCGTTTCCGCGATAGTGAAGGTTACATGTCGGAATTCAAAATTGAGTCGAATGACGGGGGTCCGCAGATTCTCGAGTGCCATTCGCCGCTAATGAACGTGCTCGATAAATATCCGATCATCGGCCGGCTGGAGCAGCAGATGTTTGAAGAAGTGCTTGGCGCCAAGGTTCGCCGCGAAGAAACGCGCAACTCCGGTCTCTACGAGTGCTGCTTTTATTTCGCGGGCTGAGCGCAACGCTTTCCCCTTTCCCCGCCGCACGATTTCGCGTTGATTGATCGCCCATGCTCCGGGCGTTTCCGACTGTCGTCATCGAGAATCTGCAGCCGCTGCTTGACCGTGGCCGCTACCCGATCAAGCGCGTCGTCGGCGATGATCTGACGGTCGAAGCGGATATTTTCAAGGATGGGCATGATGTTGTTGCCGCCGTCCTGAAATGGCGGCGCCGCGGCGAAATCCGCTGGAAGGAAACACCGATGCATTTGGTCGACAATGATCGCTGGCGCGGTGCCTGCACGCTCTACGAGAACACGACCTACGAGTACACCGTCGAAGCCTGGACCGATCTTTTCCGCGGCTGGCAGCACGAATTCTCCGCCAAGTTCCAGGCCGATATCTCGCCGCTAACGAGCGAGGCATTGGAGGGCGCGGCATTGTTGGAACAAGCGGCAGAACGCGCCACCGCCAGAGCCGACGCCGCGCGGTTGCGCGAGATCGCGGAGAAATTTCGGACTGAATCGCCGGCTGAGATCGATGCCCTCGCGCACTCGGGGGAACTGGAAATTTTGATGGCGACGTATCCCGACCGTGCCGCGGCCACGCGCTGGACGCCGTCGGCGCAGGTGCTGGTCGATCGCATCCTCGCGCGCACCGCGGCCTGGTATGAATTCTTTCCGCGCTCCGCCGAAGGCCGCGGCGATCGTGGCTCAACTTTCCGGGAATGCCTGCCACGGATCGACGATGCCCGCGCCATGGGTTTCGACGTGATTTATTTTCCGCCGATCCATCCCATCGGCGCGACAAACCGCAAAGGGCCGAATAATTCCGTCACCTCCAAGCCCGGCGATCCGGGCGTGCCCTATGCCATCGGCAATCGGCATCTTCCCTGTCCCCACGGCGGCGGCCACAAGGATGTTGAGCCGTCACTGGGGACGCTGGAAGACTTCGCCTGGCTCGAACGCGAGGTGCGCGCGCGCGGAATGGAGATTGCGCTCGATTTCGCGATCAACTGTTCGCCCGATCACCCCTACGTCGCAGATCATCCCGATTGGTTTTACGCGCGACCCGACGGCACGATTAAGTTTGCCGAGAATCCGCCGAAGAAATACGAGGACATTTATCCGCTGAATTTTCGCTGCGCCGATTGGCGCGCCCTCTGGGACGAAATGACCAGCATCATCTTGTTCTGGGCCAAACGCGGCGTCCGCATTTTCCGGGTCGATAATCCGCACACCAAACCAGTGCCGTTCTGGGAATATTTAATCGGGAAAGTCCGGGCGAAATTTCCCGACACGATCTTTCTCTCGGAAGCATTCACCAAGCCGAAGATGATGAAGGCGCTGGCCAAGGCCGGCTTCCACCAGAGCTACACCTATTTTACCTGGCGAAACACGAAGCAGGAGCTGACCGAATATTTCACCGAGCTAACGCAGACCGAAATGCGGGAATATTTTCGCGGCAATCTCTGGCCGAATACTCCCGATATTCTGCCGTTTGGGTTGCAGGAAGGTGGCCGGGCCGGGTTTATGATTCGCGCCCTGCTGGCCGCGACCATGTCCAGCGTTTACGGCATCTACAGCGGATTTGAGCTTTGCGAGAACGCCGCCCTGCCGAATCGCGAGGAGTACGCCGCCTCCGAGAAGTATCAGTTCAAGGAGCGCAATTGGAACGCGCCGGCCAACATCAAGGACTTCATCACGCGCCTGAATACGATTCGACGGCAAAATCGCGCGCTCCATTTCTACGAGAACCTGCAATTCCACCGCGCCGACCACGACGCTGTTCTTTGCTACAGCAAGGTGACTCGGGCCCGCGACAACATTATCCTAATCACCGTTAACCTCGATCCCTTCCAGCCGCATGAAACGATGATCGACACCCCGATTGAATTACTCGGCCTGGCCGAGGGCGCCCCCTACGAAGCGCACGACCTGCTCAACGACGAAATTTATACCTGGTCGGGCCGCCGCAATTTCGTTCGGCTCGAGCCCGGGAAAAAGCCAGCGCACATCTTTCGGCTCCTTCGGTTGCC
>JBBSEO010000058.1:0-10643 GCA_038239645.1 Chthoniobacterales bacterium
ATGCGGCCCGATTTCGTCACCGAGGAATGCGCGCCTAATCTTGATCGTCTCGCGAAAAGCGGCGTTCGTTTCAACAACAACCGCGCGGTTTATTTCTCGGCCACGGATGTAAACGGCGCCGCCATCGCCACCGGTCGATTCCCGAACGGCAGTGGAATTTTCGCTAATCTCGATTACCGCCCGCAGCTTGACCCTATCCATCCCGTCGACACCGGCACGCCTGAGACCATTCGTCTGGGCGACGAAAAATCCGGCGGCAAATATCTGACCTCGCCGACTTTCGTTGAGCAACTGCGCGCCGCCGGCAAGACCGTCGCGCTCGTCGGCACGAAGGGCGTGACGCTATTGTTCGACCGGCACAACGAATGGAGCGTGTCCGAAATGAGCGGTCGCCCGCTCGCCGTTTTCACCGCCGCGCCGATGTCTGCGGCGCTGCACGACGAATTAGTGAAAACGCTTGGCCCGCCCTTGGTCGATCCTCACGCTCTCGCGCCGGATCGGGATCGATATGCTACCCGCGCCCTGACTGAAATCCTTTGGCGGGATCGCGTCCCGGATTTCTCACTTCTCTGGTTAAGTCAGCCGGACTGGTCGGAACACAATTTCGCTCCCGGATCGCCCGAGGCGCGCGCCGCGATCAAATCGAGCGATGATAATTTGCGCCTGGTCCTGGATGCGCTCGAGAAGAAAAGCGTGCGCACGGACACCGACGTCTTCGTCATTTCTGATCACGGCTTTTCCACCATCCGGCGATCGATCGACTTGATCGCCGAGCTGAAGGCAGAGGGTTTCCGCGCGATGAAAGATTTTTCGGCTCAACCAAAGCCTGGTGATGTCCTCGTCTGTGGGAACGGCGGCAGCGTCTCATTCTACGTTCGCGATCAAGACGCCCCGACGATCGAGAAGCTGATTGGTTTCCTGCAAAAAAAGGACTACGTCGATTCACTCTTCAGCAGCGATGGACGCTTCGAAACAAAACGATTCAGCGACGTGTCGATCGACGTGGCGGCGCCGCCGTCACTCGTCCTCGCCTTCAAATGGTCGAACGAAAAAAATCAATTCGGCACGCCGGGAATGATCGACGCCGATTGGAATCGCCCGGCGGGTGAGGGCACGCACGCTTCCCTGAGTGAGTTCGACCGGCACAATACTCTCATCGCTGCGGGAGTCGACTTGCGCCAGGGCTTCCAGGACAATCTCGCCAGCGGCAACATCGATCTCGCGCCCACCATCCTGCATTTGCTCGGCGTTGAAGGCGGAAAATTTCAGGGACGCGAATTGCGCGAAGCCTACGCCGAAAAATAATTCTGCCGGGGACAGGACTCGAACCTGCAAGCCTTGCGGCACCAGATCCTAAGTCTGGCGCGTCTGCCAATTTCGCCACCCCGGCGGAACTCGATTGCACGAGAGGTGAAGCCTGGCTCTGAGGCAACTCCCTCCCGCCAACACTGCACCAATTTTACAGCGCGGCGAGATTCCCGCAATCGACGTCCCGCGATCTTACCGACGGAACGGGCGGGTCTTCGACGCCGCGCCCCGTCCATCCCCTGACAATAGCCCAGCGCTTCAGCGCTGGGTCTACCGCGCTCTCCCACAGGCGAACCCCAGTCCCCCCGCAGGGGCGACCGAATCTATTTCGCCCCGGCAGGACTCTTACTAACGTTTCACACCTCACAGTTACTCAACGCTGAAACGCTGGGCGAATGGTCGAGGGATCGCTGCGGGGAGGCGCCCCGATGTAATTCACGGCTTGGCGGTGGACGCCCATCGGACGCGAAAAAGATCGACCGCCGGAAAGGTCCTGTCCTACCATGGGTGGTGATGTTTAACGTGGCGCGCGACGGAGAGATCATCGGCGAATTCACCGAAGCGCAGTTCGCCCGGATGATCCGGAGCTTGGAGATTCGTTCGACCGATCATTACTTTGTGGAAGGAATGGCGGAGTGGGAGCCCGTCTACGAATATCGCCCGAGCGTGACGCTGCCGCCGACACCAACGCCGGAGTCGGTCAGGACAGCCCAAGCCCCGTCCCCGCCGCCGGCGCCTGAATCGTTCGCCACGCGGATGATGAAACGGTTGACCAGGCGCTCGCCCTGATGCTCTTGCCGTAAGGTTGATCGGCACGGATTCAGATCGACAAGAAGACGTGAAAGCAGACTTGGGACGAGTATTGGTTAGGCCTAAATGAAGATTTACCTTTGGACGACGGGAATGATCTTTGCTCTCCTCGCCGTCGCGCACGTCTGGCGAATGATCGTAGAGGGAAATGTCGTCGCGAATCCGCTTTTCATGGCCATGACTCTTCTCGCGGCCGGCCTCAGCCTCTGGGCTTTTTGTCTGCTTGGGCGCAGGGGAAAGTAACTTGGTCTCGAAGCCCGGCGGAGCGGGATCGCCAGCTAGGGCAGCGTTGGCGAACGCCCAAAAGATCGGCAAGATCGGAATCCTGCGGCGAGGAAGTCGCGGTCATAAGGCGAGCGCGTCGTCTGCCAATCTCGCCGCTGCCGCGGACCGACTGGCGGCGCGCGCGCGAATTTCTTTGCTTTGCCGACGAAAATTCGTTTGCGGTTTCACTATGGCATCAACGACTCGTAAGCGGTGCGAACAGGCTCTCTTCGCTTCGGCAAGCAATCGACCAACGGCAGCGGCAGCGCCGTCAGCGGCGACGCACCGCTGCGCTCCGAGCTTTACAATCTCGAGCAATTAAGCCGCTACGCCGAGCTCATCGCGGCGCAGCATCAGGTCGTGACCGGCCGCAGCGCGAATCGCCTCCTCGCCCGACTGGAGTACAACGAAAAAGTCTTGCTCGCGTTCAATCACGCCACGCTCGACGTCGATCAAACCCGTCGCGTCACCCCCGCGGCCGAGTGGCTGCTCGATAATTTTTACCTGATCGAAGAGCAGATTCAGCTCGCCCGGCGACATCTCCCGCCAGGATACAGCCGCAAGTTGCCGCGGCTGGCGAGCGGACCGTCCATCGGCTGGCTGCGCATTTACGCGATCGTGCTTGACCTCATCGCGCACGTCGACGCGAACATCGATCTCGACGTTCTCACCGCTTTTTTTGCCGCGTATCAAAAAGTTTCGCCCCTGACCCTCGGCGAGCTTTGGGCCATCCCGATCATGCTCCGCCTGGGCTTGATCGAGAACTTGCAGCGCGTCACCTCGGGCCTGGTCGTGGCGCGCCGCGAACGGGATCGCGCCCACGTCTGGGTGCAAAAATTGCACGACGTCGCCGGCATTAATCCCTCGCGCCTCGTCATCGTCGTGGCGGATATGGCGAAGACCGATCTGACCATTTCGAGCTCGTTCGTTGCGGAATTCTGTCAGCGGTTGTCCCGTCTCGACCCTGCGCTCCACCTCGCGCGCGCTTGGATCGAGCAACGCGCCGGCGAACAGGGACTTTCGCTCGAGCAGCTCATTCATCAGGAAAGTCAGAGTCAGGCTTCCGATCAGGTTTCGGTCAGCAACAGCATTTCCAGCCTGCGTCTCCTGAGCGCGATCGATTGGAAGGAATTCGTCGAGACCCTTAGCCTGGTCGAAAAAATCCTGCGGACTGATCCGGCTGGCGTTTACGCGAAGATGGATTTTCCCAGCCGCGATTGCTACCGGCACGCCGTTGAATCGCTCGCGCGCCAGAGCGGCCTGACGGAAAATGACATGGCGCAAAAAGCTATCCAACTAGCGAAGGCGGCGGCGACAGCACACGGAACGTCGGACCGCACTGCCCACGTCGGTTTCCATCTCGTGGGAAAAGGGCAGGACCGCCTCGCGCGCGAAACCGGCGTGAAGCGCCCTCGACACATGCTGGTCGAGCGAGGTATCCGCCGTCACCCATTTCTCTTTTACGTCGGCGGAATTATTATCCTCACGGCCCTTTTCGGCCTTCTTTTCATTCGCTGGATGAGTGAGAGCTTTCCGCACTGGGCTCTGGCGTTATGCGCGCTCACTTTCCTTCTTCCCGCGAGCCAGCTTTCTCTCGGGCTCATCAACTGGCTCTCTACCCTTCTCGTTCGCCCGCGCTTGCTGCCCCGACTTGATTATTCTTCCGGCATCACGGCCGCGAACCGCTCGATCGTCGTGATTCCGACCCTTCTGACAAATCTCGCGGAGATCGACGCCGTGGTGGAGTCGCTCGAGATCCACTATCTCGCGAATCGGGACGAGAACCTGCACTTCGCTCTCCTTACGGATTTTCGGGATGCGCCGGCCGAGACGCAACCGGAAGACGAGACCTTGCTGGCGCGCGCGCGCGCCGGGATCGAGCGCCTGAACCAGAGGTATGACCTCGAGACGGAGAGCCGGTTCTTTCTCCTTCACCGCCCGCGCCGGTGGAATCCGCGCGAAAAAACCTGGATGGGGCGCGAACGCAAACGCGGCAAGCTGGAGGACTTCAACGCCTTGCTCCGCGGCCGTGGTCGCGAATGCTTTTTCGAGATTATCGGCCTCACCGAGATTTTTCCCTCGGTCAAATACGTCATCACCCTCGATACCGACACCCAGTTGCCGCGCGACTCCGCTCGCCATCTCGTCGGAACGATGAGTCACCCGCTGCAGCGCCCGATGATCGACCCCGCCCGGGGAATCGTGACCGAAGGCTACGGCCTGTTGCAACCGCGGCTCGATATCAGTCTGGTCAGTGCCGGCACCTCGCGGCTGGCGCGCCTGCAGGCCGGCGATGCCGGCATCGATCCGTATACCCGCACCGTTTCCGACATTTATCAGGATCTGTTCGACGAAGGCTCCTTCATCGGCAAGGGAATCTACGAGATCGACGCCTTCGAGCGCGCGCTCGCCGGCCGCATGCCAGAGAATACCATCCTGAGCCACGACCTGCTCGAATCGGTCTTCGTCCGCTCTGGCCTGGTGAGCGACATCAAATTCTACGAAGCGCAGGTCGCACGTTACGACGTCGAGATTGGCCGCCGCCAGCGCTGGATTCGTGGCGATTGGCAAATTCTCGCCTGGCTTCTCCCGTACGCTCCGGGGGCCGACGGACACTGGATCAAGAATCCCATTTCGGCCCTCTCCCGTTGGAAAATCTTCGACAACCTGCGCCGCAGTCTCGTTCCCAGCGCGTTTGTTCTCCTTCTGCTCGAGCTTTGGCTGCTGCCCTTCCATCGCGTTATACAGTTCTCGTTAGTCCCGATCATTCTTCTTCTTCCGGTGGTGCTCTCGATGATCTCCGACTTACTGCGCAAACCCGCCTCGCTGCCTTTACCGATGCATTTGCGGGCGGTGGGTGAGGAGAACCGTCGCAAGCTGGGCCAGATCGGGCTCAACCTGGCGTTCCTGCCCTATGAAGCGTTCGTTAGTTTGGATGCCATCGGCCACACTTTGGCGCGTCTTCTCTTTACCCGTCGGCACCTGCTGGAGTGGAAGACGGCGAGCGATCTGGCACGCAAAGCGCGACCGGGCATCCAGCGTTTCTACGTCAAAATGGGAGCCGCTCCCGTCGCCGCGATTCTCGCTGGCGCCGCCACGGTCGCAGTGAGTCGGTCTCATCTCCCCGCGGCCCTCCCTTTCCTGGCGGCGTGGTTAATGGCTCCACTTCTGGCCTGGTGGATTAGCCGCACTGTCGTGCTGGCGCCGGTCCACTTCACGGCGTCACAGCTCGAATTTCTGCGCCGGATCACGCGCAAGACCTGGCATTTCTTTGAGACTTTCGTGACGGCGGAAGAGAATTGGCTTCCCCCGGACAACTTTCAGGAAGTGCCCTCCCCCGTGGTCGCGGCCCGGACGTCGCCGACGAACATCGGCCTGGGCTTGCTCGCCAATCTGGCCGCGCGTGATTTTGGCTATGTCTCGTTAGGTCAGCTTCTGATGCGCACCGAGGCGGCGGTGACGACAATGCGGAAGCTCGAGCGCTATCACGGCCACTTCTATAATTGGTACGATACTCGCAGCCTCAAACCGCTCTTCCCCTTGTACGTTTCCAGCGTTGACAGCGGAAACCTCGTGGGACATCTCCTCACTCTTGCGACCGGTCTGCGCGAACTGCCGGATCAGGGCATTGTCCACGCGGAGTTATTTCAGGGATTTCGCGATACCTTAGGCGTGATCCGCCAACTGGACGGAATGACCGGTCCGGTGAGCGCGCTCGAAAAGGAATTGCTGCCGGTGCCAGATTCGAGCGTGGCGGACACGATCTCTCGTCTGACCCGGGTCAGGGACTTGTCCACTAAGGCAATCGATTCTCTCGCGGAGCGCGAGGAGGATCTGCGCTCCTGGGCCGCGAAGTTGAACTCGACCTGCCAACATCATCTTGAGGAGATCAGCACCCTGGCGCCCTGGGCAAACCAAACCGGAGGCGATGTCACACCCGCGAATTCCGTGATTCCGACCCTGCGGGATATCGCGCAGGGCAGCTCCCACCCGGAAGCGGCCAGTCGTGCGAACGAATTGATTCTGAAGATCGAATCTCTCGCGACGGCGTGTGAGGAGATAGCGAAGATGGATTTTGGATTCCTCTTTGATCGTTCGCGCGAGCTCTTTTCCATCGGCTTCAATGTTAGTGAATCGCGCCGCGACGCGAGCTACTACGACCTGCTGGCCTCGGAAGCCCGCCTTTGCAGCTTTGTTGCCGTAGCCGAAGGCCAGGTCCCACAGGACCACTGGTTTTCCCTTGGACGACTTCTCGTTACCCCGGGAGGTAAGCCAATTCTCGTCTCGTGGAGTGGATCAATGTTCGAATACTTGATGCCCTCTCTGGTGATGCCGACCTATCCGAATTCTTTGCTCGATCAAGCATGCCGGGCGGCGGTAGATCTACAAATAGCGTATGGTAAATCCCTGAGCCTCCCGTGGGGCATCTCCGAGTCGGGCTACAATCGCATCGACGCCCAGCAGAATTATCAGTATCGGGCCTTCGGCGTTCCAGGCCTGGGATTGAAACGAGGCCTCGCCGAAGACGCCGTCATCGCGCCCTACGCCAGCGCCCTCGCCCTCATGGTCGCACCGCGGGACGCGGCCGATAACCTGCGTCGATTATCCAAGGACGGCTGTGAAGGGCCTTACGGCTTCTACGAAGCGGTCGATTATACGCCGTCGCGCCTGCCGCCGAACGAGTTGCGCGTGATTGTTCGCTCCTACATGGCCCACCACCAGGGAATGGCGTTCCTATCCCTCGTTAGCCAATTGAGGGGCCAACCGATGCAGCGGCGGTTCATCGATCGACCGCTGCTCAAGGCCGCCGATCTTTTGCTCCAGGAGCGCATGCCTCGGACGGAAGCAAATGTCCTGCCGGAGAATCTTGAGTTGGACGCGGTTCGTCCCCGGGGAGCTGACGGCGAAGATGGCTTGCGCTTTTTCGCAAATCCCAATTCACGCACGCCGGAAGTACACCTCCTTTCCAACGGTAACTACCATGTCGCGGTCAGCCATGCCGGCGGCGGTTACAGCCGCTGGCGCGACCTTGCCATCACCCGGTGGCGGGAAGATGCGACTCGCGATAACTCCGGGTCGTTTATCTACCTGCGCGACCTCGCCACCGGCGAGTCCTGGGCGTCGGCCTACCAGCCGACTCTCGTCCCACCGAAGAACTACGAAGCCATCTTCAGCCTGGGCAAGGTTGAGTTCCGTCACCGGCGGCCAGGGCTGGAGATCCACACCCAGCTGGTCGTCTCCCCAGAAGATGACGTGGAAATTCGGCGCGTCGTTCTGGCCAATTTGTCCTCCATCCCGCGCGAGATCGAGCTAACGAGTTACACAGAGGTGGTCCTGGCCCCGGGCGCGGCGGACGAAGCCCATCCCGCGTTCAGCAACCTCTTTGTTCAGACAGAGTTCCTGGAGGCGGCGGCCGCCCTGCTTTGCAGTCGACGGCCGCGGACAGAGGATGAGAGGCCACCCTGGCTGATGCATCTCCTAACGAGTTACGCGACGGGAGAGGTTTCATGCGAAACCGATCGGGCGAAGTTTATCGGACGCGGCGGAAGTCTGGTGCGCCCGGCGGCCATGCGGGCGAAGGGGCCGCTCTCGAATACGGCCGGCTCGGTGCTGGATCCGATCGTGGCCCTGAGGCGGACGATCAAGCTTCCCCCCCATGAAACTGCTTCACTCGACTTCGTTACCGGCGTGGCAGAAGCTCGCGACGGTTGCCTCGCGCTGGTGGAAAAGTACCAGGATCCGCGCATGATCGATCGCGCGTTCGACCTCGCATGGACGCACAGCCAAATCACGCTGCGACAGCTCAACATCTCCGAAACGGAAGCGCAGCTTTACGCTCGCCTCGCCAGCGCCATTGTCTACGCCGATCCCGGGCGACGGGCGGCGCCGTCGACATTATTGAACAACCGTCGCGGCCAAACCGGTTTGTGGGCGTACGGTATTTCCGGCGATCTCCCAGTCGTTCTCCTTCGAGTTCGAGATCGCGAAAACCTCGCCATCGTTCGGCAGCTGATCCAGGCGCACTATTTCTGGCGCAGCAAAGGCCTGTCGGTCGATCTCGTGATCCTGAACGAAGACGTTTCGGTTTATCGCCAATCGCTGCAGGATTCGATCGGCAATCTCATCGCTGCGGGCAGCGAAGCGGCGCTGATCGACAAACCGGGCGGAATTTTCGTTCGGCGCCTGGAGCAGATTCCGAGTGAAGACCGTGTCCTCCTGGAATCGAGCGCGCGCATTGTGCTCGATGATGAAAACGGCGACCTGATCGAGCAGCTTGAGCTTGGGGGAATTAGCGAGCCGGTAATTCCCTCCCTCGCCCCGACGAAGGAAAGCATTCGCCCCGATCCGAGCGACCCCCCCGCGCGCGAATCGATTTTTCACAACGGTTTTGGCGGATTCACTCGTGATGGCCACGAGTACGTGATCACCCTTCGCGCTGGCCAGGCGACGCCAGCGCCGTGGGTCAATGTTCTCGCCAACCCTTCTTTCGGTACGGTTTTAAGCGAAAGCGGCGGCGCCTACACCTGGTTCGAAAACGCGCACGAATTTCGTCTCACCCCCTGGCACAACGATCCGGTGCAGGACACGACCGGCGAAGCGCTTTTTCTGCGGGACGAAGAAACGGGACAGGTCTGGTCTCCTTCGCCGCGGCCGGTCGCCGGCGCCGCGCCCTACGTCATTCGCCACGGTTTTGGTTACACCGTCTTCGAGCATTTTGAGCACGGGATTGCCTCGGAGTTATGGGTCTTCGTCGCCATCGATGCACCGGTAAAATTTTCGGTTTTGAAAGTGCGCAATGCCTCCGGCTCGGCCCGGAAATTATCCGTGACCGGCTATTGCGAATGGGTGCTCGGCGATTTGCGCGACAAAACGCTGCTCAATGTCCAGACTGAACTCGATCTCCCGACGGGCGTCCTGCTGGCGCGCAATACCTTCAGTACCGAATTCGCCGATCGCGTGGCCTTCTTTGACCTGAACGAATCCGGCCGAACGATTACCGGCGATCGCAAGGAATTCCTCGGCCGCAACGGCAACCTCGCGGAACCGGCGGCAATGAAGCGGACGCGACTATCGGGCAAAGTCGGCGCGGGTTTGGACCCGTGCGGCGCGGCGCAAATCGTCTTCGAACTCGGAGAGGGTCAGGAACGTGAAATCACTTTTCGTCTCGGCGCGGGCCGCGGCGTTGCTGAAGTCCGCGATCTCGTTCGACGTTTTCGCAGCTCGGACGCAAACCGTCAGGCGCTCGCAGCCGTGCACGAATTTTGGAACCGCACGCTTGGTACAATCAACGTCGACACGCCGGATCCAGCCGTGAACTTCATGGCGAACGGCTGGCTGCTCTACCAAACCCTCGGTTGCCGCCTTTGGGCGCGATCCGGCTTTTATCAATCCGGCGGCGCCTACGGTTTCCGCGATCAGCTTCAGGATGTGATGGCGCTGGTGCATGCCGAGCCGAGTCTGACCCGTGCTCATCTGTTGCGCGCGGCGGCGCATCAATTCATCGAGGGCGACGTGCAACATTGGTGGCATCCGCCGTCGGGGCGCGGCGTGCGCACGCATTGTTCGGACGATTTCCTCTGGCTGCCTTACGTCACCTGCCGCTACGTCTCCACCGTGGGCGACACCGGGGTGCTCGACGAACAGGCGCCGTATCTCGAGGCGCGACCGGTCATGCGCGAGGAGGAATCTTATTACGATCTGCCAAATCGCTCTCCGCAGGCCGGAACTCTCTATCAGCACTGCGTCCGCGCGATCGAGCACGGTCTGCGCTTCGGCGAACACGGCCTGCCCTTGATGCTTTCCGGCGACTGGAACGACGGCATGAACGAAGTCGGCAAGGAAGGCCGGGGCGAGAGTGTCTGGCTGGCGTTTTTCTTCTACGCCGTCCTGACGGAATTCGCGGAGTTGGCGCGCAACCACCATGATGCCGCTTTCGCCACGCGCTGCTTCGACCAGGCGAAAATCTTGCGGGAAAATATTCAGAAAAATGCCTGGGACGGCGCGTGGTATTTGCGCGCTTTTTTCGACGACGGCAACCCGCTCGGCTCCCACGTCAACGATGTCTGCAAGATCGATTCCATTCCGCAGAGCTGGTCGATCATCAGCCACGCCAGCGAACCCGAGCGCGCGCGTCAGGCGATGGAAGCGGTGAACGAGCACCTCGTGCGACGCGACGCGCGCCTCATTCAATTGTTCGACCCGCCGTTCGATCAAACCCCGCTCAATCCCGGATACATCAAGGGTTACATTCCGGGCGTGCG
>JBBSEO010000059.1:0-10613 GCA_038239645.1 Chthoniobacterales bacterium
CCGCCGCCGAAAACGACGAGCAGAACGTAATCGCCTTTTTTGATTCGACCGGTGCGGTTGGCTTCGTCGAGCGCGATGGCGACGGAGGCGGCGGAAGTGTTGCCGTAGCGATCGACGTTGACGAAAATTTTCTCGCGCGCGATGCCGAGGCGTTCGCCGATGGCTTCGATGATGCGCAGATTCGCCTGGTGCGGGATGACGTAGGCGATGTCTTCCACCGTCAGCCCGGCCTGATCGAGCGCGGTCTGCGCGGCGGCGAGCATGGCGGTGACGGCGCGTTTGTAAATTTCCTTGCCGGACATGTGGATCGTTTTTAACGGGAGGTGGGCATTTTCCGCGGTGATGGGCGTTTTTGTTCCGCCGCCCGGCATGTAGAGGAGGTCAGTGAAATCGCCGTTGCTTCCCATGTGCGTGCTGATGACCCCGTGCGCCCTTCCACGATGGCTCACCACCGCGGCGCCGGCGCCGTCGCCGAAAAGCACGCAGGTATTCCGATCTTTCCAGTTCGTGATCGAGGTCAGCTTATCGGCGCCGATGACGAGTACCGTCTCGTAAGTGCGGGAGGTGATGAATTGCTGCGCGACCTCGAGGGCGAAGAGAAATCCCGCGCAGGCGGCGGAAATGTCGAAGCAGGCAGCGTTGGTCGCGCGGATCTTTTTCTGCACAAAACAGGCGGTCGCGGGAAAGATCATGTCGGGCGTCGCGGTGGCGACAATCAGCAGGTCAATGTCGGCCGCGGTGATCTTCGCCTGCTCGATCGCTTTCATCGCCGCCTTCGCCGCCATGTCGCTCGTTAGCTCGTCCGGCGCCGCCATCCGGCGTTCCTTGATCCCGGTCCGCGTGGTGATCCATTCGTCGCTGGTATCGACCAGGCGGGTCATGTCCGCATTGGTCAGGATCTTCGCCGGCGTGTAGCTGCCGGTGCCGATGATGGACGCAGTGCGCCCGCCCTTAGTGGAGCGCGGGTTCGAGCGGGGCTGTCGTTTCATGGTAACGCTGAACCTCCTCGATGATATGCGGATTGACCTGATGTTCAACGGACTCCGCTGCCACCCGCAAAGCATTCTTGATCGCGAGCGGGGTGCTGGCGCCGTGGGCGATGATGCAGACACCGTTGACGCCGAGGAGCAGGCTGCCGCCGTACGCTTCCCAATTCGTTTTCTTCTTGATCGCCGTGAACGCCCCTTTCGCCATCATCGCTCCGGTCATGCGCACGGGATTTTTCTTCAGCTCGTGCTTCAGCCAATGGAAGATCGCGCTCGAAATCGATTCACAGGTCTTGAGCACGACGTTGCCGGTGAAGCCGTCGCAGACCACCACTTCCACCGGGTTCTCAAAAAGGTCGTGTCCTTCGATATTGCCGCGAAAATTCAGCCCGCTGCACTTCAATCCCTTGAACGCTTCCTTGGTCAGCTCATTCCCTTTCACGTCCTCACCGCCGATCGACATCAATCCCACGCGGGGATTTTTGAAACCGAGCAGGCGACGCGAATAGACGCTCCCCATGATCGCGAACTCGACCAGGTTTTTCGCTTCGCAATTGGTGTTGGCGCCGGCGTCGATCAGGACGAAAAGATTTGTCTGGGTGGGGATGAGCGCGGCAATTCCCGGTCGATCAATGCCTGGGAGTGTGCGCAACTTGATCGTGGCCGCCGCCACGGCCGCCCCGGTGTGACCGGCGCTGACGATGGCATCGGCCGCTCCCTTTTTCACCAGCTCGACTGCGCGACTGACGGATGAATCTTTTTTCCGCCGCACCGATTCGACCGCGCGATCGCACATTTCGACTACCTGCGTGCTGTGGACAATCTCGATGCGCTCGTCGTTGCAACTGTGCTTGTCGAGTTCGGCCTGCAACTGCGCCTGATCGCCGACGAGAAACAGGTGAGTGATCTGTTTGTATTCCCGCAGAGCCATGACCGCGCCTTCGATCAGGGCGGGCGGCCCAAAGTCTCCCCCCATCGCATCAAGCGCGATTTTCATCCGGGCAGGAAGTGTGGGGCGGGCCCCATCTTATTGCAAAACGAAAAGTTCCAGCGGGCCACGAGCGCAGGCTTACGCGCCGACGCTCAGAACCTGGCGGCCGCGGTAGTAGCCGCAGCTGGCACAGGCGATGTGGGACTGGACCGTGCTCCCGCATTGCGAACATTTGTTCAGCTGCGGTGCCCGCCAACGATGTGACGCCTTGCGCGTGCGCAGGCGCATCTTCGAGGTTTTGCGTTTTGGAACTCCCATAAAACGAGCCGCTAAGGAAAGCAGGGAAATGGGAAAACGCAACCGCTCGCTTCCGGAGAATGTGCGAACGCGCCAAGCCGATGTCTTCGAGTTCTGCCGGGCGGGCGCGCGACCCGCTAATTTTTCCCAAACTTTAACTGGTCGAGCGCGCTCCAATCCGGTGCGCGCGCGGCGATCTCCGATTCGGCTTTGGATTCGTCCCGCGGCAACTGCGGTCCCGGGCACGTTCGTCCGCCGTCGCGATCGCAGTGCGGATACGACGGCAGGTTCAGGAGCAAATCTTCGCGCATGAATGGCGTGAGATCGACTGTCTCCGGCCCGAGTAACTCGGTGTGGAGGGCGAAGTTCAGCACCTTGATCTCATGGGCAAATCTCCCCAGGCAATCGACACAGCCGAGTTCGACTTCCTGTTGAAGGTTGCCGTTGACCCAGAGCCCTCCCTCGGAAACTCCGGCATCGAGATCATAGTGCAGCGGGCCGAGGCAGCGCACTTCCTTTACGCCTTCGAGCGCGCATTCTTCCTCGCCTTGATAGTGCGCACCGTCGCGCGGAATCTGTTGGAGATGAATTTTCATCGCGCTAAAACTTTGGCGAGCGCGTCCGCCACCGGCTGTGGCACGAACGTCGAAACGTCGCCGCCGAGGCGCGCAATCTCCTTCACGATCCGCGAGCTGAGGTAGGTGTATTCCTCCTTCGGCATCAGGAAAATCGTTTCGACGGTGCTATTCAGCTTCCGGTTCATCAACGCCATTTGGAATTCGAATTCGAAATCGGAGATGGCGCGCAAACCGCGGATGACCGCGCCTGCTTGCTGGGCGGCGGCGAACTCAACCAGCAGGCCGTCCATGGCCTCGACCCGCACCCGGTCGCCGACGATGGCCGCGCGAAGCATTTCCAATCTTTTCTCCAAAGGGAAAAGTGGCTGCTTTTGGTCGTTGACCGCGACCGCGACGACGACTTCATCGAAGAGCTTGCGTGCGCGCTCGATGACATCGAGGTGGCCATTCGTGACCGGGTCGAAGCTGCCGGGATAAATCGCGCGCCTCATGATCGAACCAATCGCAGAGCAGATGGGTTTTGAAAAGTTGGAATCCGCGGAGAGCACCATTGGATTTGCCTAACGCCGGAGCCATTCGAAATTCCAGTCTTCATGGTTGATCCTTCGCGCTACCAATCGATCGCGGTCGCGAGCACGTTCTCGCCGCGGTTCGACCACGTGCTGGCGGAGGCGAAACGGATGCGCGATCGTTTCGGGGCGCAGTTGGGACTGATTTACGTCGGGGAGAAATCGCCGGAGGTGACGGAGAAATTCGATGACGCGCTGAGGCGCCGCGGGCTCCCTTTGAACTCGTCAATTTATTACGAGCAAGGCGATCCCGCGGAGGCGATTTTGCGTGCGGCGGAGAAAAATTCGGTGGAATTGATCGTGGCCGGGGCGCTGGAGAAACAGGTGGTCCTGCACCCGTTTCTCGGGCATGTCGCTCGCCGTCTCCTACGCGACAGCGCGGTGTCGATCATGCTTTTCACCAAGCCGGCGGAGGAGCCGCTGCCGCTCAAAAAGGTGACTTTTGTGGCCGACTACTCGGAGCACGGCATCGATGCGCTCCGCCGCACGTTGCATTTGGCTGCGCAGGAAAAAACGGAGCGCCTCTACGTCATCCGCGTTTTGACGACCTTCGATGAGGCGCGAGCCGCGCGTGATCACGCGGGGCGCGTGGATGAGGAAGCGAAGCTCGAGCAGTTTGTTCTTTCCCTTGGGCCCATCGATGTCCCGACGGAGGTTCGCTGTATCCGTGGCAACACTGGTTTTGCGGTCGCCGATTTCGTGCACTCGATCGAGTCCGATTTGCTGGTGGTGCCGGCGAAGGAAACGCCCGACGGCGCCCGGTTGCCGGCAAATCTCGAGTGGCTGCTCGACGTCATTCCCTGTAACCTCTGGCTGATTCGCTAGTCGTTTGAACGAAACTTCCGCGCCACCGTTTCACGCCTGGGGCACATCGCATCTGGTCGCGCTGGGAGTGATCTTGGCGTGGCCCTTCGTTTTGGCGCCGCTCGCTCGCCGCTCCCGCCGTGCCGAATGGATCATCGCCGCGATTCTCTCCGCTTTGCTGTTCGGAAATTATCTCGCCTACCTCGCGCAGAGTCGAAGTTTCGGCGCGTTGAATTGGACGCAAATGTTACCGCTTCAGCTTTGCGATTGGGCGTTGTTGGTCGTCGTCGTCGCTTCGTGGACACATCGGCAACGGTGGTTCGAGGTCGCCTATTTTTGGGGCCTCGGTGGAACTTTGCAGGCGCTGCTGACACCGAACCTCGCTTTCGGATTTCCGGACTTTCGCTTCATCAGTTTCTTTCTCGCGCATGGCGTCATCGTCATCGGCGTGGTTCTGCTCATCCTGGTTCACCGGTTGCGACCGACAGCGCGGTCGATCGCGCGCGTCTTCGCCTGGACCGAGCTTTACTTTGTCATCGCGTTCGCGACCGATTGGTTCACCGGCGTCAACTACGGCTTCCTCCTCCACAAACCGGAGGCGAAGACCTTGCTGAACTTTCTTTCCGACGACCGCATCCTTTATCTGGTTCAGATGCACTTGCTCGCGTTCGGTTTTTTCGCGGCCCTTTATCTCCCGTTTTTCCTCTACGACCTGGCCCGCCCGCAACCCCGCGCCGAAGTTCATGTTTAAAATTCCCGCGTTCCTGCTTTCCTAAGCGATCTGATGAAATCGTTGCGCGTCGGGAATGTCATTGTCGGCGGCAAGGCGCCCGTCTTCATTCTTGGGCCCTGTGTGATCGAATCGGAGAAATTCGTCCGGCGCATGGCGGAGAAGATCGCGCGGATTTGCGCGACCGAGAAGGTGGCGTGGATTTTCAAGGCTTCCTTCGACAAGGCGAATCGCACTTCGGTGAAGTCCTTCCGCGGAATCGATGCGCGCGCCGGCTGCGAAATTTTGGCTGAGATCGGTCGCGAACTTTCCGTTCCGGCGACCACCGACATTCATTCACCGGCCGATGCCGACGTGGCGGGCGAATTCATCGACCTGCTCCAGATTCCCGCGTTCCTCTGCCGGCAGACGGACCTCCTGCGCGCCGCCGCCGCGACGGGTCGCGCGGTCAACGTGAAAAAAGGTCAGTTCCTCGCGCCGTGGGACGTGTGCCATATCGCTCAGAAACTCGAAGCGTTCGGGTGCAAAAATTTTCTCTTCACCGAACGGGGGACGACTTTCGGTTACAATAATCTGGTCGCCGATCTGCGGAGCCTCGCCTGGATTCGCGAGGCCGGTTATCGCGTCATTTTCGACGCCACCCATTCGGTGCAAAGACCGGGAGGTGCGGGCGATTCCACTTCGGGCGATGGTGAGTTGGCGCCGGTGCTCGCGCGCGCCGCGATGGCCGCCGGCTGCGACGGCATCTTCATGGAAGTGCACGAGAACCCCGCCCGCGCCCTCTCCGATGGTCCAAACCAAATTCCGCTTAAAAATTTGCCGAAGATTCTTCGCGTGTTAAAGGCTGTGCATGCTGCCGTTTCGTAACGGTCGCGCAGATTGCGCTTTCATTTTCATCCTGGCGGCGGTGCAGATTTCGCTGCTCGCGGCGGACGCTGTTGCGCAAAAAAGCGGCAAGACCGGCGGCAAAAAAAAAGGCGGCAAGGCTAACTCGTCCGCCACGGCCACGCCGACTCCGCCGCCGAGTGCGCAAGTTCCGCTGCCGATCGGGCATGAGGCCAAGGGCCTCGTTTTTCCGGACATCGACGAGGAGGGACATTTGCGCGGCCGCTTCGAGGCTGGGACAGCAATGCGTGTCGATCAAAACCACATGGAATTCCACGATCTGCGCATCACGACTTTCAACGACGAGCAGAAACAGGATCTCATGGTGGAAATGAGTCAGTCGACTCTCGATATGGACACGCGGATACTTTCTTCGCCGACGGTCACACGAATTCGGCGGACCGACTTCGACGTCATCGGTGACCGCGCGGAATTTGACACGGTGAAGCGACAGGGAACGATCAGCGGGCACGTGAAAATGACCATCACTGACGCACAGAAGTTTTCCGGCGCGAAACCTACTTCATCGCCCAATCCGAAGCCATGAAGAGGCTGACCGTTTTTTTGTTCCTCATCGCGGCCGGCCTTTCGTTTGGCCAAAACTCGCCCGCGCCGAAGGGGAAGCCAGCCAGCACGCCGATAGCGAACAAACTCTTCGACGATTCCAAGATCGAAGGGCCGATTACGACTGAGATTTATTCCGAGAAAGCTTTCTTCGATTCGAATAAGAACATGGGCGTCTTTACCGGGAGCGTAAAGGTGATCGACCCGCGTTTTAACCTGCAGGCCGACAAGCTCACCGTTTTTCTGCGCCGAGGTGAGGATCAGGGCCTGGAGCGAGCGTTAGCTGAGGGAAACGTTGGCGTGGTCCGCGATCGCCCCGCGCAGAATGGTCAACCGCAGCACGCCGTCGGCCGGGCCGAAAAAGCCGTTTACACCGCGAACGACGGTAACGTTGAACTGTCTGGGATGCCGAAGGTGCAGCAGGGCGCGAACATGCATATTGCCACCAGCCCCGAAACCGTCATGGTGATTAATCAGAGCGGGCAATTGAACACGCGCGGCCCGAGTCGGACCGAAATTCACCAGGAACCAAAAGCGCCCACGGACGACTCGAAAAAGCCGGCCGCGTCACCAGCTCCGAAAAATGGTTAGCACAGTCCCGATCGCCCATGACCCTGACCTTGAGGTCAGGGCCACGACCGAGGTTCTGCGCACGAACGAGCTCGTCAAAGTCTACGGCGGCCGCGCCGTGGTTAACGGAATCAACGTGAACGTCAAAGCCGGCGAGATCGTGGGCCTGCTGGGACCGAACGGCGCCGGCAAAACGACCACGTTCTACATGATCGTCGGCCTCGTGCGCCCGAATTCCGGTTCGGTTGTTTTCCGCGAGACCGACGTCACGACTTTCCCGATGTTCAAGCGCGCCCGCCTCGGCATGGGTTACCTGCCGCAGGAGGAATCAATTTTCCGCAAGATGACGGTGGAGCAAAACATCATGGCCATCCTGGAGACGATCTCGATGAGCAAAGTCGAACGCCGGAACCGCTGCGATGAGTTGCTCCATCAATTCGGGATCGAGAAGATCGCGAAGAACACCGCGCTGACCTTGAGCGGCGGCGAAAAACGGCGCCTGACGATCGCGCGATCGCTCGTGACCAATCCAAGTTTGCTCATGCTCGACGAACCGTTCAGCGGCGTCGATCCGATCGCGGTTTACGATGTGCAACAAATCGTGGTCAATTTGCGAAAGTCGGGACTCGCGATTCTGATCACGGACCACAACGTGCGCGAGACGCTGTCAATCGTGGACCGCGCTTATCTGATTTTTGAGGGGCGGGTCGAGAGCGAGGGTTCGAAGGACTTTCTCATCAACGACCCGATCAGTCGCCAGCTCTACCTCGGCGAACGTTTCCGGATGTAAATTCGCGCTCGTGTGCGCGGGATTTTTGTGCGCAGGGAACAACTTGGAAAAACGGCCGGCGAACGGTAGAAGTGGTTGTGGCCCGGGGCGCCGAGATTCAATCCATTAATTCTGCGAGCGAAAAGCGGAAGAGCGTTCCCGTCGTCACGGTCCAAAATTTCTTCGAGGCGCATGCGGAGAAATTGCAGCTCCGCCTGGATGGCCCGCGCGTCGGATTTGACCGCAAGATTCGAGAGCCCACGATCAATCGGCCCGGCCTCGCGCTCTGTGGTTTCTTCAGTTATTTCGCGGAGAAGCGCGTGCAGGTGCTGGGTTCCGCGGAAAATACCTACCTGAAAAGCCTGTCGCGTGCGCAGCAGGTGAAACGCTTTCGCGCCTTGTGCGCGCAAAAAATTCCCTGCCTCGTCATCTCCCGCGGAGCGCATTTGCCGGAAGAACTGCTGCGGGTGGCGGAGGAGCGAAAGATCGCCGTCTTTCGCACGCCGATGATCACGATGAATTTCATCAACGCGGCCACGATCGCGCTCGAAGACGATTTTGCGCCGACCGTGACCGAGTTCGGCAGCATGGTCGATATTCTCGGCGTTGGCGTGCTGATTCGCGGCGAAAGCGGGATCGGCAAGAGTGAGTGCGTGCTGGGGCTGATTGAGCGCGGCTACAGCCTCGTTTCCGACGATGCGACGCGGATCAAATTGTTTGAAGGACGTGAATTAATCGGCTTTTCCCCCGAGTTGACGCGTAATCATATGGAGGTGCGCGGCATCGGAATCATCAACGTCGCCTCCATTTTCGGCATTGGCGCCATTCGCGAGGAAAAGCGACTCGATCTCGTCGTGACCCTGCGAAACTGGGCGGAGATGGAGGAAGAAGTCGATCGCACCGGACTGGACCGCGAATATTATGAAGTGCTGAAATTGAGCGTCCCGCACGTTACCATCCCCGTTCGTCCGGGGCGCGATATCGCGCGTTTGATCGAAGTGGCGGCGATGGACCAGAAGCTGAAAGCGGCTGGACGGCACGCGGCGCAGGAATTTAATACGAAGTTGCTCAGTCTAATGGAAACCAAGAATTCTGATGGGATTGCTTAACCGAAAAACCGGTGCCGGCGCGAAACTCGCCAAGGCCGAAAAGCAGATCGTCATCGTCAACCGCCTCGGTTTGCATGCGCGGCCCGCGGCCCAATTCGTCAAGATTGCGAGTCGCTTTCGCAGCGATGTCTGGGTGAAAAAGGAAGGCGAGGAAGTGAACGGCAAGAGCATCATGGGCCTGATGATGCTCGCGGCCGGCCAGGGTTCGACCTTGAGTATCCGTTGCGAGGGGCCTGATGCGGACCGCGCCTTGTTTGAACTCGAGGAGCTGATCGCGGCTCGTTTTCACGAAGATTAATTACGGTTTCCGGCGCAGGTTGGCCGCGCTACTCTCTCCCCGCAATGAGCGGCGGGCCGGAAAAGCGTTTTCAAGGAATCGGTGTTTCAGCCGGCGTGGCGCGCGGCGTGATCAAAGTCATGACGGACGATCTGGCGCCGATCGAGCGGCGCCCGATTGCGGCGGGCGAGATTGAAAGCGAAATCGGGCGCTTCGAGGCCGCGCTGGTGCAGACGCGCCTGCAAATCCTGGAGATGCAGCAGCGCATCGCGGAGGCGATCGGGACGCAGGACGCTGGGATTTTCGACGCGCATCTGCTCGTGGTCGAAGACCGAACCTTGATCGACGAAGTCCTGCGCAAGCTCGAGCAGGAGATGATCAACGTGGAAGCGATCTTTGAGGAAGTCGCCTCGCGTTACGCGCGTACGCTGAGCAAAATTGACGATCCCTATCTGCGCGAGCGCGCGCTCGACATCGAGGACGTGCTCAAACGGGTGATCAATAATCTGCAAGGCAAGGCGCCGAATCGGATGGAATTTCCCGGCGAAGGGCATGTGCTCGTGGCGCATAATCTCACACCGTCGGACACCGCTTTAATTGATCGTCGACGCGTGCACGCAGTCGCGACGGATCTCGGCAGCCGCACCTCGCACGCGGCGATCATGGCCCGCTCGCTCGCCTTGCCGGCGGTGGTCGGCCTGCACAATGTCACGGCCCAACTCGAAGATGGCGCGTTAGCTTTGATCGATGGGACGCACGGTTTGCTCATCGTTCATCCGACGCCGGAAACGCTCGCGCATTACGACGAGGTCGCGACCCGGGAAATGGCCCTCACGCAGGAACTGGCGGAGGTGCGCGATCAGCTTGCGGTCACCCGCGATGGGCACCACGTCATCCTGTCCGCGAACATCGAACTGCCGAATGAAATCGAAAATGTGAAGACGTTCGGGGCCGAGGGCATCGGGCTTTACCGCACGGAATTTCTCTATTTGGACCGTGATTCGCTCCCGGGCGAAGAAGAGCAATTCGAGACGTATCGCACCGTGGCCGAGGCGGTGCAGCCGCATTCTCTGATCATTCGCACCTTCGATCTGGGCGGAGATAAAATCGCCGGCGGCATCGACGTCAGCGACGAGCTCAATCCATTTCTCGGCTGGCGCGCGATCCGGTTCTGTCTCGAACACCTGGAGGTTTTCAAGCCGCAGCTTCGCGCCATTCTCCGCGCCAGCGTCGGCGGCAACGTCAAACTTATGTTCCCGATGATTTCCGGGCTGGATGAATTGCTTCGGGCCAAGGCGGTGCTCGAGCAGTGCAAGACTGAACTCACACGGGAAAAGGTGACGTTCGATCCGAAAATGGAAATCGGCGCAATGATCGAAATTCCGAGCGCGGCGATCTGTTCGACGACGCTGGCGCCGGAGGTGGATTTTTTCAGCGTGGGCACAAACGACCTGATTCAGTACAGCGTTGCCGTCGACCGGACGAACGAGCGCATCGCGCATCTCTACGAGCCGGCGCATCCCGCCGTGGTTCGCCTGATTGGC
>JBBSEO010000060.1:0-10577 GCA_038239645.1 Chthoniobacterales bacterium
CGAGGCGCGATTGGAAGAGGTAGAGATCTTGCTCAACCGCCAGGACCGGATCGCCGCAAAAAAAGCGCTCGATTTGGCGGATCCGAAGGCGACGGCGCAGAAACGGCAGAAGCGTTTATTGCGGGCGCGCTGGGAGTTGTTGGCGCACCAGCCAGAGCGGGCCGCGAATCTTTTGGAATCGCTGGTTGGGAAAACGGAAGGCGTTGCTCACGCTACGATCGTCGCCGCGCTTTTCGCGATGGCCGATGCTCATCTCCAGTTAGGCACGCCGGAAGCGGGCGACGATTTTCTCGAGAATTTCATCGACCGGCATCCGCATGACGAGACGTTACCCGGGGTTTTCGAGAAACTGGCGCAAGTCTATCGGGCCGAGAAAAAACCGCCGCGCCTCGAGTTGGAACGCTGGACGCGGGACGAGGCGCAACCGCGGCGTGGCCTCGCCCATTGGTATCTGGCGCAATTTGATCTGGCGGCGGGACGGGGCGATTCGGCCCTCCGCCACTTCGAAGAACTGCGTCGAGCACCATCCGTTTCGATTGCTCCCGCGTTGCTGCAGTATGCGCGCCTTTTGCTCAAAGATCGACGCAACGATGAGGCGCGCGCGCTTCTCGATTCGATGGACAAGATCGCTTTGCCAGAGCGATTGCGCCGCGCGGTCGCAGATGAGCGCGGCCAGGTCGATTATAGCGCGGCCAGATTTGCCGAAGCGGCCAGGACGTTCGCCAGCATCCCAGGCGGGCGGACGCCGGCGCCGCTTTACAACGCGGCGCTCGCCTGGATGCAGAGCGGGGAAAGTGCACAGGCGGATGCCGCCGCGCAGCAGCTGCGTGCGGTCAACGACCCGCAATCTGCAACCGATCTTCTGCTCGAAGGCGCCCTCCTCGCCGCGCAAAAAAGCGACCCGACGGCAGCGCGGAAACTCCAGGAATTTCTCGCGCAAAATCCAAAGCATCCGCGCGCCGCGGAAGCGAATGTGGCTCTGGCGGAACTCGCCTTTCGCGCGCAACCCGCACAATTGCCGGAGGCCGAGAAATATCTCGCCGCCGCACGGGCGTCCAATCCCTCCGACCCGGTGCGAGAACGAGCGGATTATCTCGCGGTCTGGCTGGCCGACGCGCGCGGCGTGACGCCGGATCAACTCATCGCCGTCGCGACGGAATTTCTGCGCGCGCATCCCGGTTCCGCCTTCACCGCCGACGTCCGTTTGAAGCTGGGGGAAACGCATTTCCGTCGCCAGGATTTCGCCAACGCTGAGACCCAGTTCGAGCAGCTCGCACAGGAAAATCCGAATTCATCGCTGACCGAAAAGGCGCTGTTTCTCGCCGCGCAATCCGCCACCTCCACGATGGCGCCGCGTGCCTTGGATCACGCGCTCGATTTGCTCGCCCAGGTGATCAAGCGCGACGGCGAGTTTCGTTGGTCCGCGCGGAACGAGCAGGCGGCGGTCGCGCGGCGACTCGGAAAATTATCGGACGCGCAACTCCTCTACGACGAAGTGTTGAAGGGTGACGCCCGCCCCGCGGAAAAACGCGAAGCGCTGTGCGGTAAAGCTGATTTGCTCGCGGAAGAGGCCAGCCGGGACCCGACGAAGATCGGGCTCGCCATCGACGCTTACGATCAGCTCGCCCAGGAATCCGCGAACCAGCCGAGCTGGCGAAATCAGGCGCTGTTCAAGAAAGGTGTTTGCCAGGAAAAAGAAACGCCCGACGCCGCCCTGGCCACGTTTTATCGCGTGCTGGAATTCAATCCGCAGCCGGATCGCGCGCCGGAATTTTTCTGGTTTTACAAAGCGGGCTTCAACGCGGCCCGTTTGCTGGAGGCGCAGGAAAAATGGCAGTCGGCGGCGGCGATTTATGATCGCCTCGCCGGGGTCGCCGGTCCGCGGAGTGAAGAAGCCAAGGCGCGCCTGGCTCAGCTGCGCTTGGAGCATTTTCTCTGGTAAATACGGCGGGCGAGCAATGCCCGATTTGGCTTGCTCTGCGCAGGGCGAAGTCCGATGCTTGTCACCATGAAGACACCGCACAAGTTCTCGAACTTGGCCGGTTGGATCGGACGATGCTCCGTCGCGCTCGTAGCGTTGACTATCGCAGCATCGGCCTTCGCTGACACGAGCAAGAACGTCGTCGTGCGCAGAGAACAGCAGCAGATCGCTACCAAGCGTGCTGCTGTTGTCGCGCCGAAACGACAAGTCTGGCTCTTGATTACAGGGTCGGCGATTCCGCAACCAATCGACCGAGTGGGAGGATTTATCGCTACCACGGCGATTCCGATGACCGTCATCGGGAATCACACCGGCGAGTAGAACTGACCGAAATTTTCGGTGAGCGTGAACGCGCTCGGGCGAGCGCGGGCTTGGATTTTTTATTTTCTTCGCCAAGCCATCATCCCACGCAGACGACGTCCGGTTTTCTCGATCGGGTGTTGCCGCGCCTCGGCTTGCAGCCGGCGATATTTTTTGCCGCCGGCTCTCATCTCAGCCAGAAATTTCCGGGCGAAAGCGCCGCTTTGAATATCCACCAGCGCCTTTTCCATCTGTCGGCGAACGGTGCGATCAATAATTTTGGGACCGACAGTGAAGTCGCCCCATTTCGCTGTGTCGGAAATCAGGTCGCGCATCCCGGCAATTCCGGCCTCGTGCACGAGATCGACAATGAATTTTAATTCGTGCAGGCATTCAAAGTAGGCCAGTTCCGCCGGGTAACCCGCGCGCACCAAAGTTTCGAACGCGGTCCGGACGAGCGCCGTCGTCCCGCCACAAAGCACCGCTTGTTCACCGAAGAGATCGGTCTCGGTTTCCTCTCGAAAACTTGTTTCCATCACGCCCGCGCGAGCACATCCGATCGCTTTCGCCCACGCCAGCGCAATTGCTTTCGCTTGGCCCGTCGGATTCTGGGCGACGGCCACGAGCGCTGGCACGCCGCGCCCGGCGACGTATTCGCGCCGCACCATCGGTCCCAGGCCTTTCGGCGCCACCATCACCACGTCCACCTCTTTCGGCGGAATGATCGTGCGATAAAAAATGGCGAACCCATGCGCAAAAAGAAGCGCCTGCCCAGTGCGTAAAAACGGCGCGATTTGCGGTCCATAAATCCGCGGCATGCTCGTGTCGGGCAACGCGAGAAAAATCACGTCCCCTTGGGCTACCGCTCGTTCCGTCGCCACCACCCGCAGGCCGAGTTTTCGCGCGCGGCCGATCGACTTACTGCGCGGGGGGAGGCCGATCAAGACATCGAATCCGCTGTCGCGCAGATTGAGGGCGTGCGCGTGCCCCTGCGCCCCGAACCCGATCACGCTGCAAATTTTCCCGCGCAAGGGCGCGAGCTTGATTTGTCGATCGCGCAGAATTCTCATCTCGAGATCAGCCGCGGAAACGAACGCCACCTCGGCGAACGCCAGGCGTTCGCTCAGCGCGCGCGGTTACGCCGCCAGTTTGACCGCTTCACGATGGCCGAGGATTCGCACCGTGTGTTCGAGCTGGCCGCTCTTGAGCGGCTTTTTCAGAACCGTCACCGGTCCTTTCGCCAGAATCCGATCGAGCATCTCGCTATCGGGATAACCCGTAATGATGATAATCGGACACTCTGGCTGCTGTTCCTTGAGCGTGTCGTAAATGTCATCCGCGGGCCCGTCCGGCAGTTTTAGATCGAGAAAAACGAGGTCGAAACGCTGCTTCTCGATCGCCGCCAGCGCTTCCTTGACCGACCCGACGACAACGCGGCTAAAGCCGATTTTTTTCAAGAAGAGCTTGAAAAGATTCTGCAAACTTACGTCGTCATCGACCACGAGAACCGTCGGCTGTCCCGATTTTTCTACCTTGAGGATATCTTTATCGAGGGCGTTTTTCTTGATGCGCCACCGGCCGCCGATCTGGATCGCAGGCAATTGCCCGCGTTGCACCAGGTAATAAACCGTCGGCAAAGGAATGCGGAGGTATTTGGAAGTCTCCTTGACGGTTAGCAGGTTATGCATAGGGCGTTTTTTCTCCACTCGCGCCCGCCAACGCAAGACTTATTCACCTTACAGACAATATAAATATTAGAATGAATGTCAATCCGCAAATCGTGGTCGACATCAGCTTCGGGCACTGAGATTGGGCGAATCGGAACAGCGCTTTTCCGCGCTTTACAACCCAAATACCGCGGTGAACTGTTCCGACTCTTGATGAGCGTGCTCTTTTTCAAGCGGTTCCTGCAACGGCCGTTTCAGATTGCTTCGATCGTTCCCAGTTCGAAGGCGATGGTTGAGCGCGTCGCGAGTAAAATCGACTTCAATCGCGCGCAGGTCCTGGCCGAGTACGGTCCGGGAGAAGGCGTCCATTCGCGCGAGATGGCGCGCCGCATGCAGCCCGACGCCAAGCTTTTGCTCTTCGAGATCGATGAGACATTTGCCCGCGATCTCGAGCGCCAGTTTGCCGATGACCCCCGCGTGCACGTGATTCATGCCAACGCCGCGCAGATTCTCGCCGAGCTGGCCAAGCGCGGGATCGACAAGTGCGACTACATCATTTCGGGCATACCTTTCAGCATTCTCGACCTGGAGAAGAAGCGCGCCCTCCTCCAGCAAACCCATGACGCGCTCAACCCGGGCGGCGCTTTCGTCATTTACCAGGTGACGAATGAACTACGCCAGCACGCGACCGAATTTGCCAGCGCCGAATCGGAATATTTTCTCCAGAACATTCCGCCGATGTTCATCACCGTTTTCCGCAAGGCGAACGCGCAGCGCAACGGCCACATCGCCCGGCAGGATTCGTTCAACCATCAGCCCGCGTAAAATGAAAAGCGGCGGAGCGACGCGCCTCGAGAAGGATTCGATGGGCGAAATGTCTGTCCCGGCCGAAGCGCTTTATGGCGCTTCGACGCAGCGCGCGGTCTTGAATTTTCCGATCAGCGGCTACCGTTTCGCCCGCCCGTTTGTTCGCGCGCTTGGCCTGATCAAGTGCGGTGCGGCCCAGGCGAATCATGACCTCGGGCTGCTCGACGCGACCCGCTCGGCGCTCATCGTCCAGGCCGCGGAAGAGGTCGCCGAGGGAAAACTCGACGATCATTTTCCGCTCGATATTTTCCAGACTGGCTCGGGCACGAGCACGAACACGAACGCGAACGAGGTGATCGCGAATCGCTGTGCGCAGCTCGCCGGCAAGGAGGTCGGTTCGCGCGAGGCGGTGCATCCGAACGATCACGTCAACATGGGGCAATCCAGCAACGACGTCATTCCCTCGGCTTTGCACGTCAGCGTGGCCGAACAAATCCACACCTTGCTCCTGCCGGCGCTCGGCCATTTGCACGACGCGCTCAGCGCGAAGGCCAGGGAATTTCACGACATCATTAAGATTGGTCGCACGCACCTGATGGATGCGACGCCAGTGCGGCTTGGCCAGGAATTTGGCGGGTACGCGCAACAAATCGCGCACGCCCAGGAACGCGCGCAGCGGGCGATTCATGTCTTGCGGGAATTGCCGCTCGGCGGCACCGCCGTTGGGACGGGGCTGAACCGGCACCAGGATTTTCCCGCCAAGGTCATGCGCCATTTGTCTCAGCGCACCGGGATTGAATTCTACGAAGCGGAGAATCATTTCGAGGCGCAGGGCAGTAAGGACGCCGTCGTCGAAGCGAGCGGCGAAATGAAGGCGATCGCCGCCGGACTCTTCAAGATCGCGAACGACATTCGCTGGCTCGGCAGCGGTCCTCGCTGTGGCATTGGCGAAATCCGTTTACCGGCGACGCAGCCGGGCAGTTCGATTATGCCGGGCAAAGTGAACCCGGTGATGTCGGAGGCGTTGATGATGGTTTGCGCGCAGGTTTTCGGGAACGACACCGCCGTGACCTGGGCGGGCGCGAACGGCAATTTCGAACTGAATGTCATGATGCCGGTCATGGCGCACAATTTGTTGGAGTCGATCCGGCTCCTGGCGCACGCGGTCGAAGCCTTCGCCGAAAAGTGCGTCGTCGGCATCGAAGCGAATAAAGAGCGTTGTCAGGAACTGGTGGAGCTGTCGATGGCGATGGTAACCAGTCTGGCGCCGAAGATTGGTTACGATCGTGCCGCGGAAATCGCGAAGGAAAGCGCGCGCACGGGCCGCACCGTGCGCGAACTCGCGCGCGAAAAAAAGGTCTTGTCCGAGGACGAACTGAACGCGGCGCTCGATCCCATCTCCATGACCGAGCCGGGGGGAAGCAATTCCGCCGGCGGTTAACCGTCGGACGAAATTCAGAAAATGGTCGCCAACGTCCAGGGTCCGCAATTCTCCGGCGGAGCCAATATTGCGATCAAGTGTCCGGCGCACACCTACGCGCAAACGGTGGCGTTTTACCGCGACACCCTCTCGCTTCCGTTGATCGAGGAGGAAGACGACGGCTGCATTTTCCAGTTTGGCCCGAACCGCCTCTGGATCGATCTCGTTCCGAACCTGAGCCAGCCCGATATCTGGTTAGAACTTGAGACCAACGACACCGAAGCGGCCGCCTCGTATCTCAAGGTGAATGGGGTCACCCGCCGGGATGAGCTGGAACAACTCCGAGAAGATTTCGACGGGTTTTTCATCTCGGCGCCGAACGGCACCGTCCATCTCGTGATCGGGCAGGAAGAAGCCTGATCCTGGCCGAAGTCGTCCGCGGTCAGAGCTTGCGGCCGAAAATCGCCAGATCGCGGACGTGATCTTCCATGCGCGCAATCCCCGGGAGTAAACCCCAGCGGACGAACCCGGCCGCCTGAAAGAGCGCGATGCTGGGGGCGTTATGGGCGAAAATGAGGCCCACGAACGAGTGCATGCCAAGGGAGGGTCCAAGAGCGATCATTTGGTCCAGGAGCCGGCGCGCGATCCCTCGCCGGCGAAACCGCTCCCTCACATACACGCTCAGTTCCACCGTGCCGCGGTAAGCGCACCGGGGGAGAAATTCTTTCGCGCTGGCCCAGCCCGCGATTTCGCCCTCAATCTCGCTAACGAGGAGTGGGTAAGTATCCGGACGATGAGCCGCAAACCATTCGCGCCGACCCTCGACCGTAACCGGATCGAGTTGCGCCGTGGCCAGACGCGAGGCGATGGCGGCGTTATGGATCTCGACGATCGATGGGAAATCACCTTCGCGGGCGTGACGCACTTCCCCCACCGCGACCTCCTCCTTCACCGCAGCGAAAAAATGGTATGGAAGGTGGGCTGGAACGCCGCCCCGGACGTTTCGCCGATGTCGAAACGTGGACTGATCGCTCCCTGACCCGCGCAATAAATCTCGAGATCGTTTCGCCCGGCCTCCTCGATATGGCGGCGAACTTCCGCGGCCGCGAGCTCCGGCGTATTGCAATCGCGCGACAGGTGCCCGAGGACGACCCGCTCGACTTTTCCCGGCAGCAATTGCTCGATCACCGTCGCCGCGGCCGCATTCGAAAGATGACCGTGGCGCGACATGATCCGCTGCTTCACCGGCCAGGGTCGCCACGGATCGGCCTGCAACATTTTCTCGTCGTGATTGGTCTCAATCACCAGCGTGTGCACCTCGCGCAGACGTTCCAGCAACATCTTCGTGGCGTAGCCCAGATCGGTCAGAAATCCGAGCGCGCGGGCGCCGGCGTGGAAGGTGTAACCGACCGGTTCGACGGCGTCGTGCGGAACTGGGAAGGTCTGGACGGTGATGTCGCAGATCTTGAACTCAGCGCCGGTGCGAAAAATTCGCCAGTTCCGGTGTTCCACCAGGCCCGAACCCCGAATCGCCTCCGCGGTTTGGGCATTGCAATAAATTGGAATGGCGAATTTCCGGCAAAGAACTTCCAGCCCACAAACGTGATCGCCGTGCTCGTGCGTCAGCAGAACGCCGTCGAGTTGCGCGGGCGAAACGCCGCATTGTTCCAGACGCACCGCGATCTGTCGCGCGCTCAATCCGCCGTCGACCAGAATGCGACAATGCGACGTCGAAATCAGCGCGCTGTTCCCGGCGCTGCCGCTGCCGAGCATGGTGAGACTGAACACGCCGCATGATGAACTCAACGATTCACCGGCACAAATTGAATTCCGATTCGGCTTCGAAATTTTGGCGTCGCCACCGCGTGCGGCGCGAATTTGAATAGGCCTGATGTTGCTACCGCCGGACGAGATATGGATTTGGCAGGTCGATCATGCGCAGACGCTGGAAGATTGCGAAGAGGTGCTCGATTCCGGCGAACGCGCGCGCGCGGCGCGTTTTCGTGAGGCGAACGTTCGTCGTCGCTACCTCACGGCGCACGCAGCGCGGCGTTTGCTTGCGGCGCAAATTCTGAAAAACGGAACACCTCCCTCGGATTTCAATTTCAGGATTAACGCCCATGGAAAACCGGACTTGGCTGACCTTCGTTGCAGCATGTCGCACACGGCGGCGTTGAGCCTGATCGCGTTTACCCGGAATTCTCCGGTCGGCGTCGATCTGGAAAAGATCGATCAGTCCTTCGATCCCGGGCGGGAAATCGGAGGGCGATTTCGTTTTGGCCAGGATTTTTTTCCATCGTGGGTTCGAAGAGAAGCTTGCGGTAAAGTTTTCGGCCGGGGTTTGAGCGGGGCAATTAACGAAATGGAATACCGAACCTTCGCGTTCTCACCGGCAATCGGCTTCGTCGCGTGCGCAGCGGTGCCAAGAGAAAGTACGGTGCGGCGAATACGGCTTTACGATTTTTCCCTGGCCCTGGCTCGGAGATGAGCAAAGCGCAGCACTGGAAATCGTTCGCCCATTTATGGGACCAGCTCGGCGCGCCCCTGCGCCCCGGTCCGGAAGATCAGGCTAACTACGAAAAATTCTTTCGCGACTGGCTCGGGCAATTCCCGCAGTCCAAAGCCGTCATTCTCGGGGTGACGCCCGAGCTTTTTCATCTGCGCTGGCCGGCGAAATGCGAGTTGCTCGCGCTCGATCGCGCGCGCGAAATGATTGACGAAGTCTGGCCCGGCTCGCGCGAACAGGTGATCGAAGGCGACTGGCTCGAGATGCCGGTGCGGGGCCCGCGCCAGCTCTCCCTCTGCGACGGCGGTCTGATGTTGCTTGAATATCCGCGCGTCCAGGAGCAGTTACGCGACCGGCTCGAACGCCTGATCGGGCCAGGAGGCCGTTCTATTTTCCGGCTATTCGCTCTTCCCGAGATGAGAGAGACGCACGAGGTGGTGCTGGAAGAGTTGGTTCGCGGAAAAATTCCAAACCTGAATGTGCTCAAGCTGCGTTTGGGAATGGCCTTGCAGGCGAACCCCGAAGAAGGCGTGGCCGTGCGCGAAATCTTGCGTGCAGTGGAGAGCGTCGACTCCGACCTTCTGCGTCTGGCGCAGCGGCTCGGATGGAAGCCCGAACAGATGCAGGCGATCGAAGCCTACCGGAATTCCGGCGCCGTTTATTATTTTCCGACCGAACGGCAAACCATCGAACTATTTTGCGCGAGCGGCGCGTTCGATTTTCTTGGGCGAGCCACCGGCCATTATGCGCTGGCCGAGCGGTGTCCCGTGGTGGCGTTCAAGCGCTCTTAATTTCGCTCGCGCGCGCAAAGGCGCGGAGGAAGGAATCGAGGTGGGTCGCACTGAAGAGATCGACGTGATCTCCCTCGACGAAAAAATTTTCTACGCGCGGGCCAACGAGATATCGCCAATAGATTTCCGTGGCGGGACGATCGCAAGGAGTAAAAAGTTTGATCTCGATCGGCGCTCGTTCCGGAACGAAGTCACGGCCGATCACATCATAATAATCGCTCTCCTCTTCCATTGGCTGACGCGTGGGATTCTCGCGTGATGGCCAACGCCGCAATTTTTCCTGCAAGGAGCGGCGGCGCGCGCGCCAGTAATCATACCAGGCGTGGGCCGGAAGTTTGGCCACCGCGTGCAGGTGCGTTTTCACCTCGAGATGAGCGATGACAAAGCGACGATGGACGTTGGAAGGAAGGTTCAGCGGGGTCGTATCGGCCACGTAAAGGCGAGCCACCTTCTGCCCGCGCTTCCGCAACTCGCAGGCGGTGGCGTAGGCGATCATGCCGCCCAGCGAATGACCGAACAGTTCGTAGGCCACTCCGGGGTGCGCCGCCATCATTTCATCGGCATAATGGCGCGCCATTTCGGTGAACGATTGGTGCCGTGGTTTTTCGGCGTGCTCGATCGCCTGCAAACCAAACACCGGCCGGGCTTCATGCAACGAACGCGCGAAATCGAGAAAGTGGAAGACGCCCCCGCTCCAGCCGTGGATCACAAAAAGTGGAAGCCCGTTCTCCGCGGAATTCAGCCGAATCAACGAAGTAAATGGCGCCGCGGCAGGTCCGCGGGCGAGGAGCGTGGCGAATTCCGCGAGGGTGGGATGAGTGAATAATTCGTGCAGGGAAATTATTGCGCCCCAATCTTTTTCCACCCGCGAAAGCAAACGAATGGCGAGGAGAGAATTGCCGCCCAGGTCGAAAAAGTTATCGCTGCGCCCGATGAATTGGTGCGAGCCGAGCAGCTCACTCCAGAGCTGAAGCAGCTTCTCTTCGATTGGATTGGCCCCATCGCCGCGCGCGACCGCGGCCGGGCGGGCGCGATAAGCAGCGGACAAGGCGCGGCGATCAATTTTTCCCGTGGGCATGACCGGAAATTTCTCCATGGTCAGGAA
>JBBSEO010000061.1:0-10497 GCA_038239645.1 Chthoniobacterales bacterium
GGCGGACTCGCGGGTTGCCTCGCGGCGAACGCCAAAGGCGAGATCACCTTCGCGCTCCTGCGGAAAGCGATGATCTACGGCAGCGTGATGGCAAGCTTTTGCGTGGAAGCATTCAGCCTCGAGCGCCTGCGCCGGCTAACGAAAGATGAGATCGCGGTGCGTTTCCGGATTTTTCGGCAAATGAGCCAGTTCGAACTCGTCGATTAGGCTGAGTCGTTAGCGCAAAAAAGCGCCGGCGGCCTGGATCGGCACGAGCTGGTCGCGTTTCGTGACCCAGACGGCAATGGCATCCGACGGTTCGCCCGCGGGCAACTTCAGTTGCGCCTTGCCCGCGACCAGTTTGTCCGTCTGGAGCGAGCGCACGACGAAATCGTGCGCCAGTTTGCGTCCGCGATTCTCGCCCGCCTTGACGTCGCTACTGACACCGACGGCGAGCCGCGCGAGGTGGACATCGTAATCTCCCGTCTCCGTTTTCGCGGGCTGAAAATCAATCGCGGCGATGTTGTCCCCTGCGACCGAAACCTTGAGCACGCCGACAGTCCCAGCGGAAGCGCTCAGGGCCGGCCCTTGCGCCTCGCGACCATCGACGACGAAGCCGGGGGTGTAGACGCTGCTGCTTCCCCACAAACTCGAGTAACGATATTGCCGCTCCGTCCATTCCTTCGACGAAAAGGAATCGCGCCAGCCGAGCCGATCCCAGTAATCGACGTGAAATGCGACGGGAACAAAATCGTGCCAGAGGCGGGCATTTTGTTTCAGGTGACTCAACTGCGCTTCCGCGGGCGGGCAGCTGCTGCAGCCTTCGGAAGTGAAAAGTTCCAGGAGATGGGTCTGGGACGGACCGCTTTGAAATTGAACTTCCGTCGCGAGGAGCGCGCGCGAGAAGAGCGTCGCGGCCGCCAAAACTAAAATGCCTGCTTTCATCGTGGTAAGAAGAGGAGGCGCGCCATTTATTTCAAGAGCGGCCGGAATAACCGGACCGCCCACGGTTCTCATCTTCGTCCAGCGGGCGAGAAGATCGCCAAGATATTTTTCCTCGCCCGAATGAGCGAGGCTGCTACTGATGAGGGCGTGTCTGAAATTGACCAGGAAGAGTTGGTGGAACGGTATTACCAGCCGCTCTACCATTTCGGCCTCTCGCTCAGCCGGAACGAAGCGGACGCGTCCGATTTGGTGCAACAGACTTTTTACAAGTGGGCGGCGAAAGGACATCAGCTGCGCGACGTCTCGAAGGTGAAGACATGGCTGTTCACGACCCTGTATCGCGCGTTCATCTCGCGCAAACGAATGGACGAACGCTTTGTCGCGAGCGACGAAAATCCGGAGCTGATCGAGCCGCTGCAAGTGCAGCCGGCGGTGGTGGAAGCGCTGGACGGCGCGACGGTGTTGCAGGCCCTCTCCAGGCTGGAGGAACGTTATCGCGCGCCGGTCACCCTCTTTTATCTCCAGCAGCATTCCTATCGCGAGATCGCGGAAATTCTCGAGATCCCGGTCGGCACGGTGATGTCGCGCCTCTCGCGCGGGAAATCGGAGCTTCGCACAATTTTAACGGTATCGGCCGAGCGCAGCCAAACGAAGATCGTGCCGATGACGAGAAAGGAAAATCGTGGATAGGACTACGATAAAGGCGTTGCTTGGTTTGTATCGGGAGGGTGAACCTGATGCACGTTTCGAGGAAGCGAAGCAGGCCGCGGAAAACGACCCGGAGTTAGCGGCGTGGTGGGCGCAGGAACGCGCACTCGACCAGGCCATCGCGCGCCATTTGCAGGCGGCGCCGGTTCCGCGCGATCTGCGGGCCCGTCGCCTGCGCACTTCCGTTAACGAATCTTCGACCACACACGCCCTCGGGCGCCCTTGGCTGTATGCCGCCGCCGCGCTGGTGACGCTGGCGTTGCTCTTCGGCCTCAGCCGTTCCGCCTTCCAGGAGAAACCGTTGTTCGCGAATTACCGCGACGAAATGGTGAGCTTCGTCAAGCTCACTCCCTCGCTCGAACTGGAAAGCAATAATCTTCCCCAGATCCGAAGCTTTTTGACCAGCGCGAATGCGCCGGCCGACGCGCAGATTCCTCCGGAGGTCGCGAAATTAAATCCGATCGGTTGTCGCGTGCTGCGGTTCCGCGGCGAAGACGTCACCTTGATTTGTTTCAAAAGGGAGGATGGACGCCTGGCTCACATCTTTGCGGTGAAGAGAAGCATGTTTTTGCACGGCGCCGCGAAACCGGAATACGCGGCGGCCGGGGATTGGATGACGGCGTCGTGGACGAACGGCGACTATAATTACCTCCTGGCCGTGCAGGGCGACCGCGCCGCCGCGGAACAGCTGCTGAGGGATTCCTAGCGCGATCGCGTCGGGACAGGCGCCGGCAGCTGCGGGATACGCCAGGAAAAGGGATATTTCTGTCGTGCGGGAAAGATGACGTGCATTGCCCACCAGAGCGCGAGGGCGGGAAGATACTGGAGGAAATCGCGGACGAGAGAAAGATTGAGGCCCAAGCGCACCTCGTCAGACCAGGCTCCGTATTGACACAGGGCGCCCGCGCTAACCCAAAAGAGAGGCAGCAACATCCGTCCGCGGGCGAACGCGAGGAGAGGCGTGACCCAAATCCAATACCAAGGATACTGCGGCGAAAGAACGAAGAGAAAGCAGCCACCAAGGATGGCCGCGCGTGGAATAAAATCCTTCTCGCTGCGAGTAATCCAGAGACCGAGAAGAAGGAGCGCGCACGCTCCCGGGAGAAGGTAGATCAGCGGGTGAATTTCGAGCGCTCCGCCGCTGAGGAAGCGCAGGAGAAGTGGAAGAAAGAATCGTCCATCATCCAAACCTTCTTCCCCGGCATAGCCCGCGAGGAAACCAAAGACACGGTGACCGACACTGAGATAAGGAATGTATCCGAGAGCGATGGTCGCAAAAACCGCGGCGGGCATTTTCCAATCGCGCCGGTGCCAAAGCGCCGGCAGCAGGACGAGCGGGAAGAATTTGACCAGAGCCGCGCTCCCGAGAACGCACCCGGTAAGAACATTCCGTTCCTTCCGGCGCAGAAGCAGCGCGAGCACGACCAGGGTCGTCATGAGAACATCGATGTGGCCGGAACAAAATTCCCAAAGCACCAGCGGGTTCCAGCCGTAGATCAGGATACGTTCGCGCGGCAATCCGAACGAGGTCAGCAGTTGCCCGAGTAACCAAAGAGTCAGCATTTGCAGGAGGAAGAGAACGCACTTGAACCAGACGATCGAGCGACTGACGCGGGTGACCGCGAAGAAAAACATTTGGGCTCCCGGCGGATAAATGGTCGGAGCATAATCGCGCCGGTTAATGTTCAGGTAGATCTTGCGGTCGCGCAGGAAAGCGAGCTTCGGATCGGCCGGGATATAACGATAAGGATTAATTCCCGCGGCCTGGACCTTCCCGTCCCAGATGTAGCGATAGACGTCGTCGGATAGCTTCGGCTTTTCTCCGGTCAGGCTCGCGTGGAGAAGGACGGCGATGGCGACGACGATCCAGATTCGCGCGCGGGATGTCGGTCCATTCCAAATTAAAGCCGCGCCGGCCAGGCAGAGAAGAGCCTGGACCGCCGCCCAGCCGAAGAAAAGATTAATCTCGTTTTCGGCAACGACTTTGCGAGCTGGCCAAAGCGCAAGGACGGAGGCGAAGCCGATGAGCAGGAGCAAGGCATCACGCCCGGTGAAGAGGCGCGGTTTTTCAGTTGGCGGCGCAACTCCGTTTTTTTCCGCCAAAATCAGGCGAGGTGAACGTTGACCTTGTGCAAGCCGGTAACGCCGGAAGTGAAGGGGCGTTTCTCATCTTTGGCTTCGACCACACCATCGCCATTCGTCGCGCGCACCGTGACCCGGTGATCTCCCGGTTCAGTCGGTCGCCAGTCGAAACTCCAGAGAACCCAGGTCAATTTCGTGCCGGGATAATCAATCCTCGCGTCCTGCCATTGTTTGCCATCGTCGGTGCTGACCTCAACGCGCGTCACTCCTCGATCGCCGGCAAAGGCAACACCCTTAATCGGCACGCCACTCGTTAGCTTCGAAAACTCGAGCTTCTCCTGATCGCCCGGCACATCGATCCGCGACCGAACCGGGACGGTGAAATCGGGACCCCAGCCCTGCTTTTCGTAGAAGCCTTTGGCCTGGTCATCCGTCACTTCGATCCGCGTAATCCATTTCACGTGCTTCTCGCCGAAATATCCCGGCACAATGACGCGCGCTGGCGCGCCGTGGTGGTCGGGCAGGGGTTCGCCGTTCATTTCGTAGACGATGAGCGTGGTTGGATTCATCGCCTTCTCGAGTGGAAAGCTGTCGGTGTAATTATCGACGCCATGCAGCAGCACCTTTTTTCCCGCGGCGTCGGGTCGCGCCGGGCCGAGGAGGTCGCGCATCGGAACACCGCGCCACTGAGCGTTGCTCATCAAGCCGGCGCCGATCTGATTGCTGATGCACATCAAGGTCGTTTCCTGGGTGACCGCGGGCATGGCCTTGATTTCTGCGAGCGTGTAACTGCGCCGCTCCTGCACCATGCCGCCAATTTCGAGACGCCAGAGCGCCGGAGTTACGCGAGGGTCGACGACGTTTTTCGTAACCGTATAAAACTTTTCGTTCGGCGTAATCGGCGCGACCTCTTTCCCGCGGTACTCCTTTCCGTCGTAGCTAAACGTCGCCTCGCGGTAGAGTTTTCGTAGCAAGCCGGCCCCGCTGAGCCCGACCGCAGCGCCGATCGCTCCCAAGACAACGGAACGGCGGCCGATCGCCGGGCTGTACTCGTAGCCGGCATCGGGCGAGGGCGAACGCAGCAACCATTCGTAACTGGCCACGAGCGTCCGCTCGAACGCGACAAACGCGAGCAGCAGCCCGACCAGCGTGACCGAAGTAGCGGCCGCGATCGGCAAGCCGCGGTAGTGCGTGCCAAGGACCGGCCAGAGCACTGCCGCGGAAACCAGCAGTGGAAAAACGATAAAGGCGAAAGCAGAGAAAAAAGGCGCGCGCTCTGGCGAGATTGCTCTCCGGCCGCGGAGCAATGCGTAAATCCAGCCGCCGATCGCGCCGAAAACGATTTGCCCGGCCAGCACCGAACTCACACCCAGAATTTTCAGAGGCGTGTAGCCGCCCACTTTTCCCATGAGGGCGAGGAATGGCTTGGCTGGAATCACCGCGGAAAGCCGGTCGCCAAGCAGCGCCATCGGCGTGGCTACGCCGAAAAAAGTGCGGAGCGCGAGCATCACGAGAATCATAACCAAGGCGGCGATCGTCCCGGCGAGAATGCCGACCGCGAAGGCTTTGGCCCCGCGGGGCGCATCCGATTTCTTCGACTCCATCGAGGTTAGGAATCATCATGCTTCACTTTATTCCCGCGTGGATATTTTAGCCTGCGATCAGGCAGGAGCTACGATAGGGTAACGAAATGAAGAAAAAAATCTGGGCGGCTTTCACGGTCCTCTCCGTCGTTTCCATCAGCTCGGTCGTCGCGGAAACGGCAACGCCCGTCGGAACCTGGAAAACGATGGACGACAAAACCGGACATGCGAAATCCATCGTCCAGATCACCGAAGACAAAGGCGAGTTGAGCGCGAAAGTGGTCAAGGTCCTCGAGTCCGACCGCGGGCCGCACCCGCTCTGCGTCGCCTGCACCGGCGACCGGAAAGACAAGCCGGTCGAAGGCATGACGATTATGTGGGGCGTCAAGAAAAACGGTGAAACGTGGAGTGGCGGCGAGATTTTGGATCCCGTGAACGGCCAGACCTATCGGGTGAAATTAACGCCGCTGGAAAACGGGAGGAAACTGGACGTGCACGGATACATCGGGGTGGCTCTGCTGGGTCGCAGCCAGGTTTGGCAGCGAGAGTAAATCTGCGGTGACGCTCCGTTCCGGACACGTGTTCAAAGCATTGGGGGGCGCGCCTCGATCCGGTAAGGGCTTGCACGGTTGAGTCCGAGCGCTAGGGCGGTCGGAAACATGATCTGAGATTCGACAGAAGCCATCCAAGCTCTCGATGGTTGAAGTTCACGAAGCCTTGGGCGTCTGGCTACTCAATCTCGATCGTGGACGGAAGGATTTTGATGTTACAGCAACCCCGCTGGAATATTTACATCGTTGGACATCGGGGGAACCGCCTGTTGGGAGACGATGCAGAATTAGTCGAATTGCACGAGGGCCGCAATGACCCGCGCCCGTGAAGATTCGAACTTCAAACCTTCTGATCCGTAGTCAGATGCTCTATCCAGTTGAGCTACGGGCGCCGAGAGAGCGCTAATTTGCGAAGGAACCCCCCAGCGTCAACCGATGGTCCAGGGCGCGCGCTTTCCGAATGGATGCCTGCCTGAGCGCGGCGGGCAAACGACCCGCGAATCGCCGTTTGCAAAACAGTTTTCGGGTGTTACTCGTTTGCCGTTATGGCGGATTTGATCAAAGCCGATGAGCTCAAAAACCGGCTGAAAAAAGTGCCAGAGTGGGAGCTCGAAAAGAAACACATCGAACGAACCTTTGAGTTCGACGATTTTTCCGATGCGATTGATTTCGTGAACTCGGTCGCGGAAGTGGCGGATGAGGAGGAGCACCACCCGGATATCGACATCCGTTATAACAAGGTGCGCCTCGTTCTTTCCACCCACAGCAAGGGTGGGCTGACCGATCTCGATTTCGGTCTGGCTGAACGCATCGACACGCTCTCGGAATAGTTTTGCGCGAGCGCCGCCGCACGATCTTCGCCATCGTCGTGACGGCGTTGCTGGTCCTGGCCGTCTGGAAATTTATCGACTGGCGAATGCAACCGCCGCCCCCGCCGAACCGTCCCAGCCTCGCCACGCCCTAGGCCGGCGTGCCGATCTCTTCGTCGGCGTCGATGTATTGGAACATCGTCTGAATGTCGTCGCGTTTCTCGAAGTCTGACTGTTTCTTGCGCCGCTGCAGCACTTCCGTGACCTCGTCATTCCAGCCGCGTTTCCGCATCCACTCGTTCCAGATGTGAATATCCTGCGACTTCGGGCGGCGTCCGCGGCTGAACGCCCATTCGAGAATTTCTTCGTCGCTCCCACCGATGCGGACCCGCTCGACTAGCTCGGCGTAGTTGATTCCCAGAAATTCGCAGCACGATCCGTCGAAGCCCTTGCCCAAATTCGGCGTGTGATCCTCGGAAAGATCACCTCGATCGTTAGCGCGGATCTTGTCGAGCATCCGTCCAAAGTAAATCAGGCCGCTGACTTTTGCCGCCGGGCTGCGCACGCCTTTCTGTTTCATCACGCAATGTTCCGCGGGAGCGCAGACGCTGGCAAATCGAAAGCGACTTGTCGCGCAAGGCGCTCTCTCCAGATTTACAGTCGTGAACCGGGTCGCAGGGTTGGAAACCGAATATGGCGCGTTGATCAGGGGCGCCGGCTCGGAAAATTGGCCGCGCCGCGTCAAGGATCACATCTTTCGGAAAGCGCACAGCGGCGCGCTCGATTTGCATTACCGCGATTACGAAGAGCCGCCGGGCAACGGTGGCTTCCTGCTCAACGGCGGACGACTCTACCTCGACATGGGTCACATCGAATACGCTTCGCCGGAATGCGTCCACCTGCGCGATGTCGTGACCTACGATCTCGCGGGCGACGCACTTCTCTTGCAAGCGCTGCGGGAAATGGACGCGAGCGAAGAGGTCGCCTTCATCAAGAACAACATCGACCACCACACCGGTGCGACGTTCGGGTGCCACGAAAATTACCTCATGCGGCGCCAGACGCAGTTCACTCCCGCGGTGCTCGGCGCGCTCCTGAGCTTTCTCGCGACTCGCCAGATTTTCACCGGCGCGGGGCGCGTCGGCCATGCGCATCCGCTGGCGTTCGAGCTTGACCTGCCACCGACCGACCCGCGGGTGAAATATCAGATCAGTCAACGCGCCGATTATATCGTGAACGACATTTATCAATGGGTGCAGTTCAATCGCGCGATCATTAACGCGCGCGACGAGCCTCTCGCGGATTATCGCAAATTCCGGCGCCTTCATTTGCTCATCGGCGACTCAAATATGAGCCCGTTCGCTTCCGCCTTGAAAGTTGGAACGACCGCCTGCGCCCTGACGTTGCTGGAGCAGGGGAAGTTTCCGCTCGGACTGACCCTGGCCGACGCCGTCATTTCCACCCGGGAAATCTCTCGCGCGCCAGAAGGACCATGGCGCGTTCTCCTCGAGAATGGAAAAGAGAGCGACGCGCTCGCGATTCAGCAGCGTTTTCTCGCGGCGGCCGAATCCGCGCTCCGGGGCCAGGACGCGGAAACCGACTGGCTGCTCGAAAGCTGGGGGTTTGTCCTCGACTCGCTCCGCACAAATCAGCGCGAGGCTCTTCTGGGCGGCGTCGATTGGATCACGAAACAATGGCTGCTCCAGACCTTTGTCGAAGCGGAGAAGCTGCGCTGGGATGATCCTTGGCTGCAAAGCCTCGATCTGGAGTATCACGACATCGATCCCGCGCGCGGCCTCGCGTTTCAGGTCAAGGGTGGGAAGCGGGTGGCAGAATGGAACGAAGGGATTCGGCGGAAGAGCGCGAACTACCAGCCGCCGCATGACTCACGGGCGATCGGACGTTCACGGGCCGTCAGTTTCTTTCGCGATTCACTCCTGCCCTATGTGGTGAACTGGGATTCTATCGCCTGCGGTCAGGAAATTCTCATCATGGGCGACCCCTTCCACACTTATCTCGAGGAAGTGAACGAGTTCATCAACGAACTCGGGCAGCGCGCGAGCTAGTCAAGCCGCTGTAGCTCAGCGATGCCGTAGCTGTCACGCAACGCTTTCTCATCCGCGCGCGTCTGGGCTACATCCAGCACAATCAATTTCGGATCTTCCTCGGTCTCGATCCGGAAATACTCGCCACCCGGATTCCTGGCGACTTCGGCGAGATCATTCAAACGATGAATCTCCCTGCCATTCACCTTTTGCACCGTAAGATAGCCCATTTCGTCATAGCCCAATGTTCCGTTAGCCGGCAACACCTGGCTGATAATAACGATGTGGCGATGGCCCTGAGGGAATAGCTCCCATTGGTAACGATCCAGATAGACAAAGCGAGCGGGCGCGTCCCGCGTCCAATCGCCGCGGCCGGCACTCCACTGGCGGAGATATTCGCGCGTCAACTCCTGAAAGATCAGCCCTCCGAGAACGATATACTTCGGAGCGTCGTCGCGCTCGTAGGGAGGCACGACGTAATCGCCCGGCGCCCGATGGCTCAGGGTAAACTGTAGCTGCATCGGCTGGCCCTGCCGCTCGATCTTAACCGGGACCTTGTCCCCCACATACGAGCGCAGAGTAAGGATGTTGGTAAAGTCGAGTTTTTTGTAAATCGGATCGAGATAATTCCCATTTTGATCGATGGAGAGATTAGCCACTTCCGTGATGATATCGCCATTGTGCAGCCCAGCTTGCTGAGCCGCTGAATCAGGCTCGATTCCGCTGACATAAACGCCACCCTGTTTGCTGGCGTCGCCGGCAAACTTGCGCAGTTGCGGATCGCGCGTCGGAAAATAGTCGAAACCAATGGAAGAGAACCCGCCATACTTCGGTCCCGCCGCGTCTTTGAGGAAGTGCGAGATCAGGGGAGCCGGAATAACATCCATCACTTGTGAGCGCGGATCATAGCGAAGAAGAAGGCCGGCCAGCTTGTTCTGCCGAACCAGAGGAACAGTGTAGCTATTATCGCGATACTGCAGCGAGAGGCTGACGCGGTAGGTCAGGAATTGGCCTACCTCGGCTGGATAGCGTGTCAGCTGAACGCCCGTCAAAAGACCTTCGGTCACGACCAGTGCGCCGGTCGGCTCTAACTGCAAGGCCGTCAGATGATCGCCGACGGTGGAGTCGCCGGCCAATTCCAGCGTCGGGAGACCGGTCACGAACTTCTTATCCTGCGGACTGAGAAGAGCAAGGTTCGCCTCATAATCGACGACATCGACGGTCGCGGCCATCTTTTCGCCATTGTCGGCCCGTTCCAACTCCACATAGTTCTGGTTAGAGATGAGGTCGGCGGTCACGAGGATACGCCCGTTCGAGATCAGAGCCCCGAGGCCACGCTTGCTAAAAGGCGCTCGCTTCTGCCATGGCCGGAAGTAGTCGTAAGCCTGACCGGTGACATTGACCCGAACCAGGGCCAGCTCCTTCGGTGGCGAAGCGCTCTGCGAGTTTACCCGGTTGGGCGAGACCGCACCAAGCCCGATGGTCAAGGGCAGAGCCAAGAGGATGAGGTAAAGCTTTTTCACGGCGCAGGGGGAGGTGATGGGGTGGGCGAGGCGGACGCCATCACCGGCTGCTCATCGAGGTTCTGCTCCTGCAGAACATGATAGCGATTGCGAATTCGTTCGCGCGCCGCGTCCACCTGCGCGCGGTCGAAAACCAGCGGTGGACCTTCACCGATAAACTTGATGACAAAGCGATCGGGCGTGGTGGCAAAAATATCGGCCAGGTCTTTCAAGGTTGCGATCTTCTTACCATTCACCTCGTCCACAATGTTAGCCCGATAAGGAGCAAGGTA
>JBBSEO010000062.1:0-10488 GCA_038239645.1 Chthoniobacterales bacterium
ACGCTCGTAGCGAAGAAGTCGCCCTCACAGCTGCACAAATTGTCGAACTGAGGCGAATCGTCACCGATGAATCATCCTACGCATGGTACTCGGAGTGGAAGAATGGCGTGAAGGAAGCGAAACTCTGCGGTCCGAACTACGGCGTGCTCTTCGTTTTTCGTGGCGGGAAGGAGACCGTAAGTGTGGCTCTGTGTTTCCAATGCGATCAGATCGGTGTGTTTCGCGGCGAAGGAAACAACCCGGCCTCAACCAATGAAGAAAGCGACATCGATCCCGCTGTTTCGTTGTTGGTAAAGTTGGTTAAGGAAGTCTTCCCCCACGATCAGGAGTTGCAAAAGCTCAATCCTCAGCGGCCGTCCGTTCCCCCTCCCGTCCAGAGATAGGAAACGGTTCCATCCTCGCGCGAGGAGAATGGGTTGCGCTTTGACCTCGCGTCCCTAGGGTAAGCGCGCTCGTGGATTCTTCGCACGACAGCTCGCCTCGACAGGGAAATCGTCGGCGTCGCATCTGGAGTTCGCTCGGAATTGCCATTGCGTTGCTGCTCGTCTTTCATCGCCCGCTTTTGCTCGGAGCCATTCACTGGTTGGCCGTTCATCAGGCGGCAAAGGAAAATCTGCACCTCGATTTTCGCGTGGAAGGAAATGTTTTCACCGCGCTCACCATTCGCAATCTTCACGTCATCCCAACCGGTCCGGCCGCGGTCGACAGTGCGGACGCGGATTATTTGCGGGTCGAATATAATCTTTTCGATCTGTTGCGCCGCCGGGATGATTTCCTGGAAGCGGTCGAGCTGCGCAACGCCCGGGTGGTGATCGATCCGGCGAAAGTGCGTGTGAAAGTGGCGCCCCGGCCGATGGAGAAGGTGACGCTGCCGGCGGTCTTCCCGGAACGCGCGCGTCTGGTCGACGTTAGCTTCGTCATGCGCGATCCAGCGCACGACCTCGTGATCGAGCATGCTTCGATTGAACTGAACCCGCGGGTGGAAAGCACGCTCGAGGCGTCGTTGTTGCAACTGCCGAGCGGTGAAGCGTGGAAGGGAATCACTGGCCGCACGAGTTATCGAAATCGGGACCTGATCCTGCGCGATGTTGTCCTCAATAAACAAACCCGCATCAACTCGCTGAACGTCGATGCCTCGCGCATGGCGGCGCGCGTCCTGACTTTGAAACTCGACGCGATTCTCGATGGTGCACCCGTTCTTGCCGAGGCGACGATGGCCGAAGAAGCGCGCTCGTTGCGCGTCAGCTCGCACCTAACGACGAAGAACCTGGCGCTCGCTTCCGCGAAGAAACTCGGGGTCCTTTCGACTTTCTACACTGACGGCACGATCGAAGACCTGACCGCGGACTTCGGCGGTCTCCTGAGTTCGCCGCGCACCTGGCAGAGCACGGGCGAGGGAAAGTTGCGCGCGCTGCGCATCGCCAGCTTCGGCCTTGATCGGGGCACACTCCATTTTTCGGCGCATGACGGCCTGGCGACCATTGCGCCGGTGGAACTGACGCGCGGGGCGACGTCGATCACGCTGCGGGGTAACATCGATCTGCCGGAACGCGCGAACGATCTCGGGCACGCCCCGATGCACTTTGAGATTGCTGGCGACGATCTCGATCTCGCTTCCCTCACGGCGGAAACGCCGGACCCGATCAGTGGCGCGGCGCGATTGCACGCGCAGTTGGAAGTGCGCGGCGAGAAATTGCAATCGCAGGTCGAAATCCGGGGCGACTCGATCGGCAATCGCCAATTTAGCGTTCAGCATCTCGAGGGCACGATCTCCGCGCGCAAGGATTTGCACGGAGAGCAACCGAACGAGCCGTGGTTCCAGCGCATGATCGGCGACGGCAAAATCTCTTTGCGCGACGTCCGCAGCCACGATCTTGCCGTGGCAACTGTCGATCTGGCGCTGGTGCAACGTGAAGCGAGCGTGCAGGTGCAGGCGATTGCGCGCGGGACGGACGCCGCCGAGGCCGTCGCCGCCGCGAGCGCGACCTTGCGGCCGGAGATCGACGACCTCGTCAGGCAGGCTGCGAATGTTCAGCTAACGATCAACGCGCCGCAGGTCGCGGGTTTCGCGAAGGAAAGCGCGCAGCAGCGAATCAACGGTGCGTTGCAGGCGTCGGCCTACGTCAATTGGAACGGCCAGGAAGCGAACGGATCGGCGCAGGCGTACGGCTCGGATCTTGTCATCGAGAATCTGCGGGTGCCGGTCGTGAGCGCCGCCGCGGCGATCGCGCAGAACAAAATTTTCCTGAATGATTTTACCGCTCGACTGAATACGCGCGATTTCATCAATGCGCAGGGGACTCTCGCGCTTGATCAGAAAAAAGATTTCGCAGGTCGCGTGAACGTTGATCTCGCTGACGCCAGCACGTTGCAGCCATTGCTCGGGCGCGAGATCGGTGGCGCGTTGCAACTCAACTGGCAGGGCAGGGGAAGCTTCCGGAAAGCGGTCGATACCGGCTCCCTTCGCCTCACCCTGAATAATGGACGTTTCGGCACGATGAATAAGCTGCAGGCGAAAGTGGAGGCCGACTATTCGCCGGAGGGTTTGAATGCCCCGCTGATCTTCCTCGCGAGCGACAAAATGAATCTGAACGCCACCATTACCGCGCAGGGCGACACGCTTGCGATCTCGAAAATTCAGCTCGATCAGGGAACGGCCAAATACGCGGCCGGGAATGTGGAGATGCCCTTCCGCTGGCGAAATTTGGGCACGGGCGATCCGCTTTTCCCGCGCGACGGCAAAGTCAGCGCGTTTTTTCAGTCGGAGAATCTCGACCTCAAGAAACTGACGGAAGATTTTTGGGTGCCCGCGGTCGCCACCGGTTCGGTCAGCGTGAAAATGCAGGCGGACGGCACCCTGGAAAACTTGCGCGCGCACGCGGAAGTCAACGCGCGCGATCTGCGCAATCCGAAATTGGAAAAGGTCGAGCCCGCGACCCTCGAACTCAAAGTGGATGCGCTCAACGGCAAGCTCACCGCCAAGGGACAGTTGAAGCAGCCGAAACTGGCGCCGATTGATCTGGAAGCGACGATTCCTTTCGATGCGGGCAAAGTGCTGAGCAACGGAAGTTTCGACGAGAACACGCCGTTGCAGGCTCGGGTGCGACTGCCGCGCAGTTCGCTGAATTTTATCCGTCAATTCGTCTCCAGCCTCCAGCAGCTCGACGGTGAGGCCGCGATCGACGCGACGATCAACGGCACGATCGCGAATCCCGTTTTTGGTGGCAGCGGCGACATCGCGATCAACGCCGCCCGCTTCGAAAACGAATCGATTCCGCCGTTGCGTGACCTGAAGTCGCGCCTCGTTTTTTCCGGCAACACGCTCACGCTCGAAAGATTCGGCGGCAACCTGGCCGGCGGACCGTTCACGGTGAATGGCCGCATCGTCTTCACCAAGCTGACCGAACCGAACCTCGATCTTTCCGTCCACGCGGATAGCGTCCTGATCGCGCGCAACGACACGCTCACTGTCCGCGCCGATGCGAACCTCCGCGCCAGCGGTCCGCTCGCCACCGCCACGGTGACCGGAAACGTCGCGCTGACCGACAGTCATTTCCTGAAAGATCTCGATCTGATCCCAATTGGTCTGCCTGGCCGCCCGGCGCCGCCGCCGGTGGAAGACCGGCCCGATTTTGCGCTGACCGATCCGCCGCTGCGTGATTGGAAGTTCGACGTCAAGGTGACGACGAAGGATGCCTTTTCCATCCGCGGGAATCTCGCCACCGGCGGCGCCATCGTCGATGTGCATGTCGGTGGCACCGGCTTGCATCCGGAGCTGAAAGGAAACGTTCGCTTGCAAAACGTCGAGGCGACGCTGCCCTTCAGCCGCCTCGAGGTGACGAACGGTTATCTTTATTTCGATCCCGGCGATTCGTTTAATCCGAAGATCGACCTGCAAGGTCTTTCGGTGGTACGTGATTACACCGTGCGCGTTTACGTTTATGGAAGTGCGCTGGCGCCGCAGGCGATTTTCACCAGCGAACCGCCGCTCCCGCAGGAGGAGATCATCTCGCTCCTCGCGACCGGGGCGACGCGGCAGGAATTGCAGGGCAACGGCAACATTCTTGCCGGACGCGCCGCGATCCTCGTCGTCCAGCAACTCTACCGCAAGATTTTCAAGAAAGGCGCGCCGACGCAAAGCAACACCGCGTTCGATCGCTTGAACATCGATCTCGGCTCGGTCGATCCCCGGACCGGCCGGCAACAGGCGACCGCGCGTTTCAAGGTGAACAATAATTGGGTGCTCATCGGCGATCTTGGCGTTGGAGGAGACTTTCGCGGTCAGGTGAAGTATCTGATTCGATTCCATTGACGATGCGCCGCCTCCTCGCCCTCCTTCTTCTGAGCAGTGGCGGCGTCGGAATTCTCCACGGCCAGAGTGCGGTCCAGGCGCCCCGTCCGGAGCAGCGCGATCAGGAGAAGAAGGCGGTCGAACGCGCGCAGGAGCAAGTCGCGCAAAGCACCAACCTGCAAATTCGCGGCGCCGCCGCCTTCAACTTCGACACCCTGCGATCGGCCTTGAAGGAACAACTCGCGACCATCCACGACTTCGGACTCACCGCCGCGCGCGCCGATGACGCGGCTTTTTTCCTCTCGGTTTTTTATCGCAAGCACGGTTACGCGGAGGTGAACGTGCGCTACGAGCTCCCGGGCGGATCGCGCCTGGTCCTCGACGTGAACGAAGGCCCGCAGAACCAGTTGGCCGCGATCAATTTTTCCGGCAACGCTCATTTTGCGCCGGACAAACTTTACCAATACGTCGTCGGTCCGACCCGCGAGCGTTATTCGATCCTGCAGTCGACGCTCCCTTACGTCGCCTCCGACGTCGACGACGGCGCCGATCTCGTGCGCCGCTACTACATCAGCGAAGGATTTCTCGACGTCACCGTGGATAAGCCCATCCCGCGTTTCGGTGGCAGCGGGCGCGTCGAGGTGACAATTCCGATTCACGAAGGCCGGCAATATTTCTTCGGCGACATTCGGTTTGTCGGCCAGACCATCTATGGAGGCGAGGCCTTGCGCGGCCAGATGCTCGATCTCATCGCGCAACCGTTCACCGATCGGCGCTCGGATGATATTTCGCGCCGTCTCCAAGCCTACTTCAAGGCTCGCGGCTACTACGCGGCAAAGGTGACCACGACCGCAAATCCGAGTGCTGCCCGCGCCGCTCATGTCCCGGTCACCGTGACGATTTCGCCCGGGGCAGTCTATCACTTCGACGGCACTTCCATCAGCGGCTTGCAGCGCCTGCGCCCCAGTTACGTGCGCAATCGCTTTCGCTCGCTCAGCGGCAAGACCTACAGCCCGGATGTCCTCGATGAGAAATTTCGCGAACTCATGCGCACGGGACTTTTCAGCGTCCTGCAAATCAATCCCGAACCGGTCGGCGATAATTTACTGCGCCTCGATATCGCGGCCGAGGAAGCGAAGGCGAAGGAGTTCGGCTTCTACGTCGGCTACGGTTCCTATGAGGGCCCGATCGTCGGCGCGAGTTACGGCGATCGCGATCTCTTCGGCTACGGCCGCCCGTTGTTGCTCTCGGCGGAAATTTCCGGGCGCGGCTACAAAGGCGAAATTCTGTGGGACGATCTGCATCTGTTCGAGAGCGACATCGAGTTCAAGGCGCGCATCTCCGCACTCACTTTCGATTTCGACGGCTACTCGAAATTTGAGATCGGAGGCCGGTTCGAATTCTCGCACAAGTTCACCAAACAGTACGAACTCGCGATTTTCGCCTCGCCTCGTCACGTCGAAGTGATCGACGCCTTGATTCACGACCGGTTTCTCGGGCCCACCAGTTATTTCGTGAACGCGGTCGGGTTCTCGCAGACGCTCGACCTGCGCGACAGCCCCGTCGTTCCGACGCGCGGCCTGATCGTGAGCCAAAGTCTGGACGTCGCTTCGAGTGCCGTCGGGAGCGACATTGATTTCGTCCGGGCCACCGGGCGCGCGAGCTATTTCATTCCCATCGGGCGGACCTTCTTCGAGCTCGGGGCGCGCAGCGGAATTATCCGGCCGCTCAACGGCGATTCCTCCGCGCTCTATTCGCTCCCGATCGACGAGCGCTTTTTCAACGGCGGAAGCAACACCGTGCGCAGCTTCGGCGAACGTGATCTTGGCCCGCGCGATCATCGCGGGCATCCGCTCGGTGGCGAGTTCTACACCATTTTCAACATCGAATACACCTTCCCGATTTTCGGCGAACTCCAGGGCGCCATCTTTAGCGATGCCGGAAATCTGCTCCCCAACGCTAACGAACCGGGCTTCGGCGACCTGCGCTACGCTGTCGGCGCCGGCCTGCGTTACAAACTGCCGATCGGCCCAATCCGCCTCGATTACGGGGTGAATCCGGACCCACGCCCCGACGAGGCGTTCGGCGCCTTTCACTTCAGCTTCGGCTTTGCTTTTTAGCGTTAAGCCGACCGTCGAGCAAAGGCTGAAGCTAACGACACCTCGCCCCGTGGCCGTGTGAAAAAGCGCTTGGCGCGGACGCACACTCCCGTAGATTCAGCGCCTCGTGATCAAGACGTTCAATAAACATCAGCGCTGGCTGATGATTGTCATCGCCGTCCTGGCGGTCCCCTTCATTTTCTACTTCAACAAAACCGACATGGGCGCGCGCCGCGCTTCCTACGGCAAACTCTACGGGCGCGATCTCTCCAACGTCGAAGTCGATCGCGGCGAACGGATGTTCGATCTCGCCTACGATCTCGGGATGGTCGATCTCCTCCGCGCGCTCGCCGGCAACGGGCAAACGCGGGACGACGTGAAGCGCCAGTTCGCGCTCAATCTTTTGATTTTGCAGCATGAGGCCGAGGCGCTCGGGATTCAGCCCACGCCGGACGACGCGATCAAGGCCCTGAGTAATCTGCGCGTCTTTCGCAGTGAGAACGGTTTCGACATGAAGAAATATTCCGACGCGGTCCAGAATTATCTCGGCCCGCGCGGTTTCTCCGAGGCGCAGTTGGACGAACTCGCCGCGGACCAGGTGATTCTGGATCGGATCAAGGACCTGCTCGGCGCCGGGATCAATATTTCCGACGCGGAAAGTCAGAAAAATTTCCAGGAACTATACGGCAAGGTCGACGCCTCGGTCATTCGTTTTCATAACGCCGACGTCGCGAACGAGGTCAAGATTTCCGACGAGGATGTGTCGAAGTATTTCGAGGGACACAAGGCAGATCTGCAAAGTGAAGAGAAGCGCAAGGTCCAGGTCATCTCGCTCGTCTTGAGCGAGGCGGAAAAGAAACTGGCCGGCCGCGAACGCGTCGACGCCCTGCAAAAACTCGCCGACAAGGCGAACGATCTCGAGCAGGAACTCGGGAAGAAGAGCGCGGATTTCGGCGCCATCGCCGCGAAAAGTCAGTTACCGGTCATCACCACCGCCGATTTCACTCGCACCACGCCCGACCCGCAGCTCAAGGACCCGTCGGTCGTGCAGGCGGCCTTTCAATTATCGAACGAGGACCCAACCAGCGAAGCCATCCAGGGCGCGGACGGGTTTTACATTCTCCATCTCGCGGGCGTGACGCCGCCGCGGTCGCTCACCTTGGACGAAGCCAAACCGAAAATCGCCGAGACGCTCAAGACCACCCGCGAACGCGAGCTGCTCACCTCGCGCGCCGCGAAGATCGTGCAGGATCTGCGCGAGGCCTTGAAGCAGGGCATGCCGTTACCGGCCGCGACGCAAAAGGCCGGCGGGAAGATCGAAAAGATTCCCGCCTTCGCTCTCATCGACGAAATTGATCCCAAGGAACCGAAGCCGGAAACCGCGCCGGACCTGCAGATGATCAAACGCGCCACCGCCCGGCTCGGCCCCAACGAAGTGACCGAGCCAATCCCGACGCGCGACGGCCTTTTCGTCGCCGTGGTGGAAAAGCGAAATGCTCCCGAGGCCTCGCAGGCCCCGCAACGTCTCACCCTGCAGGAGCGCCTGCTCGAGCAGCGGCGCGGCGTCTCCTTTTTCGAGTGGCTGCGTCAGCGCCGCCGCCTCGCCGGCATCGTCGAACGGCCGGAGCCGGTCGCGAGCTAACGACTCGTGGAGCGCGACGAGCTTTTTGACGACGCGAACGGCGATCTCGCGATTGGCGAGCTCGAGAGCGCGGTCGAGAAATATCGCCGCTGCGTCGAACTCGATCCCGCTTTCTTCGATGGCTGGCACGCGCTCGGCATGGCCCTGATGAAAATCGGCCGGTTCCCGGAAGCGATCGCAGCCGGCAAACAGGCGACCGCCTTGCGCCCGAACGACCAGATCGGCTGGACCAGCCTGTCGCTCTTTTACAATCGCAACGGCGACATCAAAGAGGCCGAGGCCGCCGGCACCAAGGCGAAGATTCTTTCCTGGGGCGGCAAGATCGCCCCCGAATAATCAGCCGCGATCCTTCAGGTCGCGCACCCCGGACTGCTTCGCGCAGTTCGCGCAGCAGTACATCTTCCCGTTTTCTTCCAGGCCGTGGCCGATGATCCGGCAATCGCAGTGCGCGCATTTCGGCGCCAGCTTGTGAATCGCGCACTCGAAACTGTCGAAGGTGTACGTCTTTCCCTTCGTCCTCACCTCGAACGCCTTGTCGTATTCATTTCCGCACGTCTCGCATTTTGCCATCGGATCAATCCTTTCGCTCGTTTCCAAGAAGCATCGCGACCGGTTCGCCTCGCGGTTGTTGCCTCGAAAGAAAAACCGCCGCTGGCGTTTCCACGAGCGGCGGTCGCAAACTTAAACGTCGCGCGAGTTTACCAGACGTTCACCCGCTCGTTCGCCGGGCGAATCATCGGTGAACCGTCCGGAATGTTGAACGCCTTCTGGAATTCCACCAGGTTCGACAGCGGCCCGATCGTGCGGAACCGGCCCGGCGAATGCGGGTCCGTGTTCAGACGCAGCTTTAGGTCTTCATCGCGCTGGTTGCCCCGCCAGATTTGCGCAAAGGCGAGGAAGAATCGCTGATCGGGCGTCAACCCGTCGATCTTCTGCTCCGCGCCCCCGGGATTCTTCGCCTGCGCTTTCTTGAACGCCGCGTAGGCCAGCTTGATTCCGCCCAGGTCGGCGATGTTCTCGCCCTGCGTCAGCTCGCCGTTGATGTGCAGGCCGGGGAGGGGCTCGTAGGCGGAGTATTGCGACACCACCACTTTGCGTCGCTCGTCATACGCCTTGGTCGAAGCGTCGCTCCACCAGTTGCGCAGATTTCCCACGCCATCGTATTGCCGGCCCTGATCGTCGAAACCGTGCGTCATCTCGTGCCCGATCACCGCACCCATCCCACCGTAGTTCACTGCATCATCCGCCTTCGGATCGAAGAACGGCGGCTGCAAAATTCCCGCCGGGAACACGATCTCGTTCATGTTCGGATTGTAATAAGCATTCACCGTCGGCGGCGTCATGCCCCATTCGCTCCGATCCACCGGTTTGCCGATTTTCTTCAACTCGCGCGCTTCCTCGAACTGGTCGCCGCGCAGCACATTCAGGATGTAAGGACCGCGATCGATCTGCAGCGTCGAATAATCGCGCCACTTGTCCGGGTAACCGATCTTCACCGTGAATGCCGCCAGCTTCTTTAGCGCCTCCTGCTTCGTCGGTTCGTCCATCCAGTCCAGCGTCTTGATTCGGTCCGAGAGCGCTTCCTTGAGATTGTTCACCATCTCCAATGCGCGCTCCTTCGCTTCCGGCGGGAACTTGTCCCCGACATAAAGTTTCCCCAGCGCCTCCCCGAGCACGCCGTCCGTCGTCGCCACCACCCGCTTCCAGCGCGGCTTGATCTGCTGCGTGCCCGTCAGCGTCTTGCTGAAGAAATCAAAATTCTCGTTCACGAAATCGGTCGAGAGAAACGGCGCTGCGCCGTGCACCAGATTCCAGCGCAGATATGCCTTCCAATCGTCCATCGGCGTATCCTTGAAGACATTGTTCGCCGCCTTGAAGAAATCCGGCTGCCCCACATTGATGTCGCCCGCTTCCTTCAGATTCAGATCGTCCAGGAACGTCTTCCAGTTCCAATCCGGCGTCAGCTTCTGCACCTCCGCCTGCGTCATCTTGTTGTAATTCTTCTGCGGATCGCGCAGCTCCACCCGCGTCCGCGCCGGTTTCGCCAGCGACGTCTCCAGCGCCATCACCTTCTGCGCATCCTTCGCCGCCGCGTCCGCCGGTTCGCCCAGTAGCGTCAGCATCTTCGTCACGTGCGCCACATACGCTTCCTGCAGTTTCTTCGAAGCGTCGTCCGTCTTCGTGTAATAATCCCGGTCCGGCAATCCCAGGCCACCCTGGTAGGCCTGCCCGATCACCATCGTGCTATTCTTGTCGTCCTGGCCGGAGGTAAACCCAAAGAAAGGCGACAGCCCCGTCAGGTGCAGATGCGCGATCTCCTTCAGCAGATCGTTTCGATCCTTCATCGCATCGATCCGCTTCAGCTCTTCCGCTAATGGCGTCGCCTTCGCCGCATTCACCTCGCCCTCGTTCATCCCGCTCGCGTAGAAATCGCCCACCTTTTGCAGGTCCGCCGA
>JBBSEO010000063.1:0-10460 GCA_038239645.1 Chthoniobacterales bacterium
ATAAATGTATGCGGCTTATCTTGAATGGCGAGACAGCCTTCGATCGTGTCGTGATCGGTGATGGTGACGAAATCCATTCCCCGCTCGCAAAGCTGATCGTAGAGAGCGAGCGGATCGGTGTAGCTGTCGGGAAAATCGAACCGACGAAAGAGCCAATCCTCCGATCGATCGCTGAATTTAGAGTGGATGTGAAGATCGCAACGGCTCATCGGGTGCGTCTCTCGGCGATCCAATCCCGGTAGGTCGTCACCTGGCGGACGCTGGCCAGTCGTTGCGCGAGTGACATGGCCTGGCGCCAAATCGGTCGCGCCCCAAGGTCTGGCGGATGCAAACTCAGGCGGACGAGTTCGCGATGTTCGATCGCGCGCACCAGCATCGCATTCCAGGCGAGACTCGCGGAGCGTCGCCAATTCGTCCGCGTGCTGTAGACCAGGGATCGCGCCGCCTGGCGCTCGCCGTTCCGAAGATCGAGCACTTCGGTCAGGCGCGTGGTGTATTCAAAGTCGCAGTCCCGCGCCGCACGCTCGCCATGATCATTCAGAAGCCATGCCGGCGCGATGAAACCGACCGGCGCAAATTTTGCCGCGAGAAATTCCTCGCGCCCGCGCGTGATGCGATCGAACGCCTCCGCATAATCGAGATCGAAAAATTCGCCCTCGTCCTGAGTGTAAAGACGGGTGATGAAGCGATCGCGCAAATTTTCTCCCTGCTTCCGAACCCTTTGGTGATAATACCCGTGCAAAACGATCTCGTGTCCCTCCTCCTCCCGGGCGCGGAGCCAATCGACAAACTTTGCGTCGGCCATGGCCCGGCCGGTTTGATGATAATCCGGAATGACCAGAAGCGAAGTCGTGCTGACGCCGGCCTTTTTCAGCTCGTGGAGCATTTCCTCGCATTCGGTCTGCATCGCCGGCGCGACGTCGTGGATTGAAACCACGAGCGAGCCGCCCGTTGCCGCGGCAGCGGAGAGGATTGGCAGGAACTCGGTCGCGGCCTCGCTCATCACAGGAAGTTTTCGCTCAGGGCTGAAGGGCGACAAGGTAAAAAGCGGACCAGTTCGACAAGGGTCAGCCTTTATCGCAAGATCGCCTGAATGCTCTTCATCAGTTTCGAAGGTTCCGAAGGCTGCGGCAAGTCGACCCAGGTCGGGCTGCTGGCGGATCGGCTCGCACGCGAGCGCGGAAGGCCGCCCCTTGTCTTGCGCGAGCCGGGTGGAACGCCGATCGGCGAGGTGATTCGGGATTTGTTGCAACACGCGGAGATCAACGCGGCGATGACGCCTGAGACCGAGCTGTTGCTCTTCGCGGCGAGCCGCAGCCAGTTGGTCCGGGAAACGATCGAACCGGCGCGGCGGCGCGGCGAAATCGTCATCTGCGACCGATTCTTTGACTCGACGACGGTTTATCAAGGGGCGGGGCGCGCGCTCGACCGCGGTTTTGTCGCGGCCCTTAATGAGTTTGCCGTTGGCGGTTGCCGCCCGGATCTGACGTTTCTACTCGAGATCGATGCCCAAACCGCGGCGAGCCGGCTGGCAGAGAGGAAAGATCGAAAGCGCGACCGGATGGAAGAGCAGCCGGCGTCATTCTACGACCGCGTGCGCGAGGGATATCGCGAGCTCGCACGGAAAGAAACTGGACGGATCATCGCGCTGGATGGAGGAGCGCCTCGCGCAGAGATCGCGGAAAAAATCTGGCACGTGGTTGAGTCGCGACTGAGTAAGTAACGATGTCTTTCACGCCCGAGGCTGCGGTCGAATATTTGCAGCGCGCCGAAAAGCAAAAGCGGCTGGCCCACGCCTATCTCATTTCCGGCAGCGCCGGGAGTGGAAAAATGGACGTGGCCGCGCGCATCGCAGCGACCTTGAACGACACCACTCCCGCCGTCGTTCTCTCCGGACAGGCGCCGGACGTCTACTTCACGGAGCCGGCTTCCCGTTCGCGCCGGATCGTGATCGATCAGGTGCGAGCGCTGGAACGATCTTTGCAGTTACGCGCGGGCGACGGCCGGAGAAAAATCGGAATCATCCGCGACGCCGACCGATTGCAAACTCAGGCCGCGAATGCCTTCCTGAAAACGCTGGAAGAACCGCCGGCCCATTCCCTTCTTCTCTTGCTGACCTCACTGCCCGAAGCATTGCCCGATACGGTTGTGTCGCGTTGCCTGGCGCTGCCGCTTTCTTCGCCGGCCGAGGTTGAGCATTCGGCGGAAGAGGAGGAGCTGACTGAGCTCTTGAACGAACTGCCGATCAACGCCAACGGGTCGGTCGCGCAGGCATATGGTGTCTCGCAGGCCGTGCAGCGACTGCTCGATTCCATCCGCGAGAAGGTCAAGGCGGAGCATGCGGCTGCCTTGAAGAGCGAAGAGCAACGCTACCGCACGACGACCGACGGAGCCTGGCTGGATGAGCGCGACGCTTACTACAAATCGCTGACCGAAAGTGTGTATCGCGAACGGCGCAGTCGATTGCTCGAAGTCTTTTTCGCGTGGTGGGCGGCGGCGTTGCGAAAGGCATTGCCCGAGAAGGGGAATCGTGTCCGGCAAATTCTACATCGCCTGCAGCGCCTCGAGGAAATGCGCGATCATTTGAATACGACCGCACAGGAGGCGCTAGTTCTTGAGACGATGTGCCTGAACGTCTTCGGGCCACGCTAACGATTCTTCGTCGGGCGAGCGCGAACTACGGCGTGATGAAAATTTTTCCGGTATATGGGTCCTTCACTTCGGTCCCACTGGAAAAACCGCGGACATCGACCAGGCCGCCGTTGGGCGAGTAAGGGCTGGTGACGAAACCGGGTCTTCCCTGAACCGGCACCGCGTAAGGAAAGTCGGACCGCTGTTTTCGCACTGACGCGGGAACGCTCGAGGCTGGTTGAGCCGTCAGGGGCGTCGGAGTCGGAACCGGCGTCGTCTCGGGGACTTCGGGCGCCGCCGGTGGCCGGTCGTTATTGACGACTTCCGGAGTGACGCTCGGCGAGGGCGTCGGCGAAATGGTTTCCCTCTTTTTCCTCCGCGGCGGCGGTTGATCATTCTCGTGGTGTCCAAAGACCCGACGGAAAAATGTCACCGGGCCGGCATTTACCGGCGTCGCCACAATCAGCAACAACCCCATTAAGACCAAGCGCGAGAGTCTCATCCCTGGCGGCGATTCTGTCGTTAGCCCCGGAAGGTGGCAATAGAATTTCCGGCGGGTGCGATCTTAAGCCTGATTAGACCCGCTCGGCCAAAGCGTTTACCCGTTGCCAATCGTCCGCCGCCAGATTGATCGCGGCCGCGGAAACGTTCTCCTCCAGGTGCGGCACGGAGGAAGTTCCCGGGATCGGCAACATCGCGGGCGAGCGATGTAACAGCCAGGCCAGGGCGAGGGGAATCGCTTCGGTGTGAAATTCCCGGGCGAGATTTCCCATTTCCACTTCGTGGCGAAATCCGCGCCCGCCCCCAAGCGGCGACCAGGGCATAAAGCCAAGCCCTTCTTTCTCGCAGTAGTTGAGCGTTTTCTCCCAGCGGCGATTGGCGATGTTATACTGGTTTTGCACGGTTACGATCGGCAAGATTTTGCGCGCCTGTTCGATCTCCGCCGGACTGACTTCCGACAGCCCGACGTGACGAATTTTGCCGGCACTCTGCATTTCTTTCAGCGCGCCGAGCGAAGCTTCCAGCGGCACCTTGGAATCGATGCGGTGAAGTTGATACAGGTCGATCCGCTCGAGCCCCAGCCGTTTCAGGCTTCCGTCCACGCATTTTTTCAAATAGTCGGGGTGTCCATTCGGAACCCAGCGATTTGGTCCGGGGCGCGTCAGGCCGCCTTTCGTGGCAATGATCAAATCTTTCGGATAGGGCCGCAATGCTTCCGCGATCAGCAGTTCGCTCACTTCCGGACCGTAAGCGTCAGCGGTATCGATCAGGTTCACACCGAGCGCGGTCGCGCGCCGCAAAACCTTGAGCGCATTCGCGCGGTCCGGCGGCCAGCCCCAAATCCCGTCGCCGGTCAATCGCATCGCACCAAACCCCAGCCGCCGCACGGTTAAATCGCCACCGATCTTGAAAGTTGAATCCATTTTCGTTTGAGCCGCCTCTGTCGCGCGATCGAGGCCGGTGGTGAAAATTCCGGCCGCGCCGACGAGACTCATCTGCACAAACGTCCGCCGCGTCAGTCTATTCCGATCGTCCATCTGCCAAGGTAAGGCGCGGACGCGGAGTCGCGCAATGTTTTCAATCCCATCGCGTAGGCAAAAAGCGCGCCGAGAAAGTCCCGGCGCGCCTTGCGAATTTAACTTTGGGAATTAGGCCTTGGTCTTTTCCTTCATGCCTTTGCACTCGGCTTCGAACTTGGCGTATTGCTCCTTGTTCAGGATGCCCTTGGCCTCCTGCATATACTTCGCTTCCGAAGCGGCGGAGCAACCCGCCTTGTGATGCTCAGACATGACCACTTCCATCTTCTTCTTCTGTTCTGCGGTCAGGTTCAGATCCGCCGTGGAAGCTTCGCACGCCATCTTACCGCTGTTCTCCACCTGCTTGGTGCAGCAACCAGCGTTGCCCGCAAACGCGGTGCCGGTCGCCAAAATTCCCGCTGCCATTAACGCGATCAGTTTTGTCATGCCGGGACTCTAGTCTGGGTCCGACCTTTGTCTTGCCAAAAATCGCATCGCACGCGAACCCTGCGTTCAACTATTCCGTCGCTTCATTGACCGAAAATATCTTCCGCACATCCGGCGGAACTCGGATTGGTCGGCCGCTCACCGGATCGACCGGAACCCAGAGCGTCTTCGCCTGGCAGAGCAAGGCGCCGTCGCCCTCTCGCCTGATTTCCGTGAAGCGCTCGAAGGTCAAACGCGTCGCTTTTCCCACCCAGGTGTTGAGAAGAATCGCGTCGCCCGGAAACGACGGAGCGCGGTAGTCGATTTCGTGGCGCCGCACGACCCAACCGATTTCATCCCGCGCGGGCGCAGGGGCAAGGGAACGCCAGTGCGCGACCGCGACATCCTGCACCCAGCGCAGATAGACCGTGTTGTTAACGTGCTTCTGCGCGTCGATGTCGCGTTCTGTCGCCGTCGTAGGAAGAGTGAAGATAGAAGACAAGAGCGAAGGGTGATGAGAGCGCGACTATCCCGGCATCCACCGTGCGTTCAAGCGAACAGAGGGAGCATTGACAGCGCCCGGCATTCTCCCGACGATTGCCGCCCGATGAGTCGATTTAAGGAAAAGGTTGCCGTGATAACTGGAGCGGGTCGGGGAATTGGACACGCCATCGCGCTCCGCCTCGCGAGCGAAGGCGCGCACATCGCCAGTGTCAGTCGCTCGGAAGAGAATGCGAAGCGAACGGCCGACGAAATTAACTCTGAAAATGCCGGCGCTGCCCGTGCTTACAGCGTGGATGTACGCGATCACGCCGCGGTGCAGAAAGTGGGCGAACAGATTCTGACGGACTTCGGTCGCACGGATATTCTCGTGAACAATGCCGGGGTCACCCGCGACATGCTGAGCATGCGCATGACGCCAGACGACTGGGATGTGGTCTTGGATACAAATCTCAAAGGCGCCTTTAATTTCGTCCAGGCCTTGCAGCGGGCGATGATTAAGCAGCGCAGCGGTCGCATCATTAACATTAGTTCGGTCATCGGTCTGATCGGTAACGCCGGGCAGACGAACTACGCCGCGAGCAAGGCGGGATTGCTCGGCCTGACCAAGTCGTTAGCCCGCGAACTCGCCAGCAGAGGCGTCACCGTCAATGCCATCGCGCCGGGCTATGTCACGACCGATATGACCAGTTCGCTTTCGCCCGAGGTGCAGAAGGGAATCCAGGATAAGATTCCGCTGAAGCGGGTGGGAACGGTGGAAGATATTGCCGCGGCGGTGGCTTTCCTTGCTTCGGCAGAAGCAGGCTACATCACCGGTCAGACGCTGTGCGTCGACGGCGGCATCGTCATGTAGGTTCGTCGCGGCGCTGCATGATGGTGACGCGACCCTCCGCCACCAGGATTGTTTCCGAGCGAATTTCGACTTCGTAGACTGTATCGCCGCCGGCGCCGAAGAGCCGCCGCGCCGACACGAACAGAAATGGAGGCAGATCATCGAGGCGCTCCCGGTGCAGTTTCGCGCCGCGCAAGGCCGCGAGGTAGCAGAACGGCGCCGCCCCGCCGGCGCGGCGTGCCCGTAACCCACCGTGAACGGCTGCGGCCTGTGCTCCGTATTCAAAGGCGTGGAGCGTGGACAGCCGCCCGTCCCGCCGCAGTGGATTATCGAGGCTGCGATGCGTGCTGGTTTGGCAGTAGATGGTTTCATCATCCCAGTCTTCCACCGACTCGAGCAGGCACATCGCGCCGGAATGAGGAATAAGAGAGCGTATCGCCGCCAGGTCGAGCTTCATCGCTAGTTCTCGTTAGACCAGAAAGGATAAAAATTGAACCAATTCTCCGGCGCCAGCCGGGTATAATGTTCCAGGCGGTCTACGTAGCGCTGCGTCCACTTCTGCAAATCCTCCATCCGGTTCTCCCGGCGCAAGGTCACTTCATCGGTCAGTTTTTCGAAGAAAATCTCGTAGCGATTCCCGCCGCGATACAAACCGAAGAAAAGGATAACCGGGCAATGCATCACTCCGGCGATTAGCATCGGTCCGGCCGGGAAACTCGCGGGCGCGCCCAGAAACTCGCAGGAGACTGTCTTACCGCCACCCGTCGGCCGATCACCGAGAGTGCCGATGAGATACCCTGCTTCCAGGCTGTCTTTGACCTTGAGCAAGGTATCAGGGCGATCGGGAGCGATCACGGTTTCGGCAATCTCCAGGTTCAGCTCATCGAAAATGCGACTGATGTTCTGGTTATGAGAGATATCCATCAGGACCTTCAGCGGAAACTTCGCGTAAGTGACGCCGAGGGTGCGTAGAATTTCGAAGCTACCCAGATGCGACCCAAGCAGGATACACCCTTTGCCGCTATCGACCTGCTCATGCAAAAGCTCGCGCTGGTGCAACGTGACTTCGAAAGGTTCGAACTGTCCACGGACCAGATAAACCCGATCGAGAATGGTCGCAGCGAAGGAATGGAAATGACGGAGGACATTCCACCAGCGAGCGCGACGACGGCGGATTCGATCGAGGAAGTGGTACGATTCACGGCGCGCGGCGCGCGCCCGGAAAAAAAAGTAGAATGAAATAGGATAGAGAAAAAGCCGCGCCGCGGGACGCCCCAGGCGGACCGCAATGGCGGAAAGGACCCGCAGCAGTCTCAGCGAACCACGCTCGGGAAGTTGCGCCCAGCGTTGCGAGGGAGTCGCTGCCGTCATGGCGCGCGCTGGCCCGCGACCGCGCCAATGAAGAAATGTGAGTATAGCTCGTTAATTCGATCGACCTGCGGCTTAATTATGACGGGGCGGAAACCGGCGCTTTCCAGTGCCAGGCGCCATTGGCTGAAGGTAAGAAATCCTGCGTTCGGGCGGAACCCGGGAGCGAGGGTGACATTGTTGAAGCTGTCTAGGATTTGAAAAATCATCTCGGGATAAAGGGGTTGCTCTTCCTGCGGCCGCAGGCATTCCCCGAGAACCAGCCATCCTCCGGGTTTCAAGTTATCCCGGGCCTGACTGAGGGTTTTGTGCAAGTCAGTCGCGACATGGAAGACATTCACGCCGTAAATCAAATCGAACTCCGCCTCGAGTTGATCTTTCCATGGTTGGTTCAAATCAAATCCAGCCCACTCGATTTTACCTTGAGCAGATTTCTGAGTGAGCATTCGCTGTCCTCGACGTCGGAAAAATGCATTCGGCTCGGTGATGAGATAACGCTCGACCTTATCCGTTAGCCCGCGTTCCTCGAGATAACGCAAAAGGAGCTCGCTCGCGCTACCGGCCCCGGCGCCGACTTCCAGAATCCTGATCGCGGCCCGCTCGCGAAGCAGATCGGTCGCCAGCTCGGCGGCTAACCAATTATTGACTGAATAGGTGAGGTTACTGTTACTGAAATAGTCGAGCCAAAGCCCAATCCCTTCGGGTGAGAAAAGGACCTGCTCGGCGCCCTGACCGTCACGCGCCCCCGGAGGATAAAGTTTGGCCGCAAAGTCGAGCAAGGCGAAAGTCGGCGCATTTCCCGCGGAGAGGGCGAGTCCTTCTTCTTTCAGCGCGTTGAGGTCATATTCCGGGGCCGGATGTTGGAAGCGAAAAGTTTCGCCGGCTCGGGTGATCGATCCCGTCTCGACGATGCGCCTCAGGAGCCATTGCAGGGCGGGAGCAAATTGCGATGACAGTCCTAACGACGCGCAAAGTTGCGTCCGAGATGCCGGGGCTCGCTGGAGCGCCTCGATCACCCCGAGTTCACCCAGGATTCGCACGGCGAGGGCGATGCTGTATCGCTCCATCAACTCGATACTTTGATAGAGTTCCTCCGAGAAAAGCGACGACGGATAGTCGCGCAAATATTCGGCCAAACGCGGATCGCGCGTGCTGGAATTGCGATTTGAGCTAGCCAAGGTAGTCAATCTGAAGGCGACCCTCCGCCACAACGGCGTCATCTGCCCGGCAGACAAAGCCGACCGTTTCGGGCGACAAGTCGCGGAGTTTGATAAAGAAGGATCGTCCCGGCAAAAGCGGACGGAGAAATTTTACGGTTTCAATGCCACGCAAACGCCCGCCGCTTCGCCATCCGCAGAGAGCGTCGGCCACTTCTTCCAAAATCACGACCGCGGGAACAATCGGCGAACCAGGGAAATGACCGGCCAGACTCGGATGGTCGCCGGGAACGTTGCGCTCCACCTCGTGCTCCATCCGGCAACAGCCCTCAGTAAGCTAAACGTGGCCTGACCCTAGGCCGCACATTCCTGGGCAAGCGCCGGAAGGGCGAGGTCGAAGCGGCGGCAATAGAGTTCGAATCGCGACACCTCCGGAGCGTCGTCGAGACCGAATTGCGCGGGATCGTAACGATGCCACCCGTGTTCTTCCTGTGGACGACTCGCGAGCGTTTCGCGCATGCGTTGTTCCACGACCGGCGTTAATTCCCAGTCGAAATAATTGTAAACGCGGCGCACCGCCGCGATCGGGTCACGCCGAATGTCCCGGTAATGCACGTCGCAGACTCGATCCTGCAGCAAACGCTCGCGGGCGTGCATGAAATGCTGGGTCGCTTTCGTCCAGTAATCGAGTGCGTCATGGCCAATCTGATGCGGATCGATTTCGTCGCTAAAGACGCTGCGCAAAATCGCGACCAGGCTGGAAACTGAAGTGACCGCTTTAATCGGATCGCGATGCGTCTGGACGAAAAGCGCGTCGGGATAGACTTGAAGCAGGGTAGGGAGGGCCGACATGTGAGCGGGCGCCTTCAGGACCCAGCGGCGCGCAGATTTCCGTTGCTGCAAGTGTTGGAGGAAACGCCGGTGAAATTCATAGGCCGGCCGCGGATCCTCCGCGAGATACCACGCGCGATAGGAAGGAATGTTGAACATGGTGTCGAACTGGTCGCTCAGGAACGATCCGCTCATTAGACCGACGCACTCCTGCGGCAGCTCGGCCCCAATGGCGTGAACCTTCCGGAAATTCGGCGCCAGCCAACGCAGAGCGGACAGCGTCTTGGTGGTGCGGCGAATTCGAGCCGCCATTTGAGAATCGTCGGGCGGCGACGGCTCGAGAACTTCCCAAGTCAGGGGCGCGCGATGATTCGGATCGCAGGCCATCAGGGTGTGCAAAAGAGTCGTGCCGCTTCGAGGCAAACCGACGATAAAGAGCGGCGACCGGATCTCCTGCGCGGCAATCTGCGGATTTTGCTGCCGATCGCGCTCGAGGGCGAGGCGCGTCATCAGAGTGCGGATGACATCGGAACGGAGCGCAATTTTCCCGACGAGATTCAAGTTCGCTTCATTCTCGCAAGCGTCCAGCATCTGGGAAAGCGCGGCCCGAAATTCACCAGGACCGAAATCGTCGGAACGCGCCCGGCGCGTGGCGCAGGCGATCAGGTCGTCGGCCGAAAGGCGGCCGGGATAGATGCCGCCGCGGTCGAGCCAGGAGCCACAGCCGTTGAGCAAACGGATCACAAGGCGGGCGCGGTTTTGATCGAGCGTGGTCTGCATTGGCCGAAGCAAGGTTGCTTTACCCCAACTGTTGGCAAGCGCCAAGGTAAGAAAATCTCGCGGCTGGTTGCGTCGAGCGGGCGTTGCCGGATGTTATCGGATGGAGAAAGCGATGTTTGGCGCGGGTTGTTTTTGGGGCGTGGAGGAAACTTTTCGGAAGCTGCGCGGGGTAAAAAATACCGCGGTCGGCTATGCCGGGGGACAGTCGGAAAATCCTACGTATGAGGAGGTTTGCACCGATCGGACCGGCCATGCGGAAGTAGTCGAAGTGGAATTTGAGCCCGCGGAAGTTTCCTTCGCGCAGTTGCTTGATGTCTTCTGGGCCAATCACGATCCGACAACCTTGAATCGCCAGGGGCCGGACATCGGACATCAATATCGTTCCGCGATATTTTTTTATTCGCCGGAGCAAAAGAG
>JBBSEO010000064.1:0-10276 GCA_038239645.1 Chthoniobacterales bacterium
AAGATCGAAAGATCTTAATCAATAAAACAAAGCCTTAAGCGTTGGTTTTTTTCTTCCTGTATGTAGATGTCAGAGAACCTGATCGTTCTTTTTGACCGTAGTCGCCAGAGAGGCCGCGCCGGTGCGCTGCACCGAAATGTCGGTCCGGCTCGGACCTCTGGTGACCTTAGCGCAGTGGCCCCACCCGTTCCCATTCCGAACACGGAAGTGAAACGCTGCAGCCCCGATGGTAGTGCGACGAAAGGTTGTGCGAGAGTAGGACGTCGCCAGAACAAAGCCCATCCGCCTGAACGCAGGCGGGTGGGCTTTTGCTTTAACAGAATTAGCCGGGACGCGGCGCGTTTGCAGTCCTGTGCAAAAACCTTGAATAGGTTTCGCCCCCGCCGTCTAATCGCTAAACCTATGAAATCAATCAAACTGTTTAGTTTACTGGCAGCAGGGGCGTTGACCTTGAGTAGCACGGCATTCGCCAGCGCGAAAACCTACCAGGTCACGGGCCCGGTGCTCGAAGTCAATTCGTCGATGATCGTGGTGCAAAAAGGCAAAGATCGCTGGGAACTCGATCGCGCCAGCGACACGAAAGTGAATGCCGACGTCAAAGTGGGCGACAAGGTCACCATCACCTACACCATGACCGCCAAAGACGTGGACGTGAAGGCAGGCAAAGCCGAGACCAAGAAAGAAATGAAAGCGGCCGCGAGCCCCGCCGCCTCGCCCAAGAAGTAGTTTAAGTTCGGCAGCTCATCGTCGCCACCTCGCGTGGTCGGAGAGCGCTGCGATTGATCGCCGGTCACTCGGAGAGCGGCCGGCGATTTCATTTTTAGGTCTTTGCTCAGGTGCGACGCCCGATCGTTCGCGATCGCCAGCGCACCCCGCGGGCGCGACGACCTGTCAGCACGGCCGACCAAATCAGCGGCGACCGCTGCCCATGATTCCGCCTAAAATCCCGCGCACGACCTGGCGACCGACCTGAGATCCTGCCGCACGGACGGCACTCTTGATCATCGCGGTGGCCATGGAATCGTGGACGCCGCCCCGCGGGCCGACAGTTGGTTTGAAAATGGAAGTGACTTCACCGATCACGCCACGGATGCCGCCCTCGCCGGGGGTAGTCGCCGGACCGGCCGCCGCTGTCGGATTTCCGCCAGTCTGCGCCGCCGCACGCGCATGCAATTTTTCGTAGGCGGATTCGCGATCGACGACTTGTTCGTAGTGTCCGGCCAGCACCGACTTGGCGACGATTTGTTGGCGTTGTTCCGCGGTGATCGCGCCGACCTGACTGCGCGGCGGAACAATTTTCGCGCGCTCGACTACTTGCGGAGTCCCACTTTCGTCGAGCATCGATACTAAAGCCTCGCCGACGGCGAGCTGTTGCAGCACCGTCACCGTGTCCAGTTTCGGATTCTGCCGAAACGTCTGCGCGGCCGCCGCGACAGCTTTCTGATCGCGCGGGGTGAACGCCCGTAGCGCGTGTTGGACGCGGTTGCCCAGCTGCCCGAGAACGATGTCGGGAATATCGAGCGGATTCTGGCTGACGAAATAAACGCCGACGCCTTTCGAGCGGATGAGCCGCACCATCTGCTCGACCTTTTCCCGCACCGCGGGTTCGATGTCGGCGAACAAGAGATGAGCTTCGTCGAAAAAGAAGACCAACTTCGGTTTCTCCGGGTCGCCGACTTCGGGCAAACGCTCGAATAACTCCGACAGCAACCAGAGCAGAAAAGTGGCGTAAACCTTGGGTGACTGCTGCATCAATTTCTCGGCGGCGAGGATATTGACGACGCCCTTCCCACCTTGCGTTTGAATCAAGTCGTCGAGATCGAGGGCTGGTTCGCCGAAGAATTTGTCCGCACCCTGTGATTCCAGCGCGAGCAGGTTGCGTTGAATCGCCCCGGCACTGGCGGCAGAGACGTTCCCGTATTCCGTCTTAAACTGATCGGCGTTGTCGGCGACGTATTGTAGCATCGCGCGCAAATCCTTGAGGTCGAGAAGGAGGAGCCCGTTCGTGTCGGCAATGCGGAAGACCATGTTCAAGACGCCGGCCTGCGTGTCGTTGAGATCGAGCAACCGCGAAAGAAGTAACGGACCCATTTCGGATACAGTCGCGCGCACGGGGTGCCCGTTTTCACCGAACACATCCCAGAAAACGACCGGGCAGGCTTCGCTTTTGAAATCGGCCAGGCCCAGTTCCTTCGCCCGATCCACGATTTTCGGATTCGTCGCGCCGGGCTGACTCATTCCCGCGAGATCGCCTTTGACGTCGGCCATGAACACGGGCACGCCCCGCGCGCTGAAATTCTCGGCCAGCGTCTGGAGGGTAACGGTCTTGCCCGTGCCGGTCGCCCCGGCGATGAGGCCGTGGCGATTCGCCATTTTCGGCAAAAGATAAAGTTCCTTGGTGCCGGCGCGCGCGAGGTAAATCGGATCATTCATGGCGGAGGCGATTTTCCGGTGAATCCGGCGTGCTGTCGAGACTCGGAATTTCCGCTCGCCAATTTCCACGGGGCACGGATAAATGGGCGCGATGTTTCCGGTTACACTTTTCGTTCTCGTTACTTTATTCGCGCTCGCAGCCTTTGTTTTACTTCGACGGAAAGCGACGCGTGCTCCCGGGCTGCGGGAAGCGATGCTGATTATCGGGACCGGCATCCTCCTTTTCGTGATCTGGATTACCCTGATGAAGGGATGAGTGCGAGCGCGCTTTACTTCATCGCGGCGGCGCTTCTCATTTTCATCGCGGCGTTTTTCTCTGCGCGAAAAGTGCAGCGGCAGGTTCCGCTCAAGTGGGTAATCGGCGTCGCTGTCCTGACCTTGCTGGTTCTGGGGCTGATCTGGCTCGCACTCACGGTCCTGGCGCCAAAGGGAAGCACTCCGCAGACGCCGCCTGAACCGCCGGCCTACCCCACGCCGACCGGTTCGGGCTGATTTTCGATCACGTCCACCGGAGCAGCGGTAATGCTCCCAATTTCGTAGGTGTCGCTGCCCATCTCGGCATTCAAGGTCACCCGATCCCCTACCCGCTTCCCGAGAAGCCCCTGCCCAATCGCGGTCTGATAGGAAATGATGCGCGCCTCGGGGTTGCCATCCCACGCACCGAGGATGGTGTAGGTTTCCGTCGCCTGCGTCGCCACATCCCGCAGCTGCACCACGGTGCCGATCGACACGATCGTGGTGTCAGGGTTGGCGAAATCGGTCCCGCGCGCGCTCGACAGCATTTGCTCGAGCTCGATCTTTCGCCGCATCAGCACAGCCTGCATCTGCTTGGCGGCTTTGAATTCAAAATTCTCGCGCAGGTCGCCGTAGGAACGGGCAACCCCAATCTCCTTCGAGTTTTCCGGGATTTTTTTCACCACGATTTCCTCGAGCTCGGCCTGTCGCTTTTGCAACGTGCTCCAGGACACGACGAGGGATTCGACGCGCTCCTCTGGCTGCGCGCCACTGACCATCGCGCCGAGTTCGGGATACAATTTGATCACCCGCGCCATGAGCGAACGCTTGGTTATATCGTCGAAAACAGGCGTCAGCAGAAGCCGCCGCATGACATCGCGGGCAGCCGAAACGTCCGCGCCCGAAAAAATCTCGGGAATAAGTTCGCGGTCCTCCAGCAGAAGATCGCGCAATCGGGAGGAGCGCGACGTTTCATTGTGTTGGTCCCGTTCGATCGCGGAAAGAATCGCGGGCAACAAATCCGGCGTCATCAGTTGCGGGAAACGCTCGCGGTCACGACACAGCCAGACCATCATGTCGCTCGTGGTGGAATGTTCGCGGATCGCCCGCTGCAGCAGCTCGCCCAATTCCTTTTCCTGGCCATTCTCGAAAAAGACTCGCGGGAGCTGACCGACGAGGCGCGGATTATTCGACAGCATCATCTGCCAGGCGCGCGCGCTCCAGCGCAGACCGAGCGCTCGCGGCAAACCCTGCAAAACACGGCGCTCTTTCGCCGAGGGCAACTTCGGCAAAATTGTCGTCAACCGCGGTTCCTCTTCCGCGAGCAAACGTTCGAGGCTCAGGTCGGGCCTCGTCATTTTCAGTTCTGGCATTCGCTCGATGAGATCGTCGCGCGCGAGCACCAACTCGAAGGTCAGCGCGGGGTGCAATTTCTGGTTTTGCGCCGCGGCGGCTTCGATCTTCTCGACCACGGGCTGCAATTGCGCGGGCGAATCCGAAAACTCGCTGTGGAATTTAATGATCTGGTCGAGGGCGGCGGCCTGTTCCTTCGGTTGGCGCGCCTGATTAAAGAAAGTCAGCAACTCATCTGCGCGGGAAACGGGTTCGGTCCGCAGCGAGATCGGCTCCGATTTCTTCGCCGGCACGTTAAAGTAGCCGCCCTCTTTCATCGCCCTCTTGGCCGAGGTCCACCATTTCTTCCAATCGTTCTCGGTGAAAAGATCCCCGATCATCATCTCACCGATTTGCGTGAGGGTCGCTCTGCCCCCGAGGCTCTCGAGCACATTGCGCACGACCGCTGCCGGGTCAGCCTTGAGTTGCGCTCGAACGGCGTCCGGCTCACTTGCTTTTCGCGCGAGGAAATGTCCGGTGTGAATCGGCTGGAGATGCTCCGCCGCATAAGCGAGCTGCATCGGGTGTTTCGGTTTCCCTTTGAAGTCGATCAGGATCTGGTTGAGCAGCAGATTCCACTCGGCCACGCGCCCGAATCCCCAGCTTTTGTGCAGGCAGTAGGCGCCCGGCTGAAGCTGCGCCAGATTTTCGGCGGCGGCCGTGTTCAGTTTGCCGGCTTCAACGAGTTTTTGCAGCTCAGCGTCCATGCGAGAACGCTCAGATTACGAGGAAGCCACAGACACGCGAGCGAAAATTCCGATTCGGATTGCGGCCATCGGCGCTCCGTGAAACCGTAGCAGCCCCGTGTCGACGAGTATCTGGTTTTGGATCGCCTTCCATCTCGGCGTTTTCATCGCGCTTTGCGTCGACCTGATGCAATTCAAACGCCGCGATCGCGAGCTATCGATGAAGGCGGCGGCGCGGCGCAGCATTCTCTGGGTGCTCCTTTCTCTCGGCTTCAATCTGCTCATCTGGCGCCTCCTCGGCACGGACAGCGCGCTCGATTTTTTTACCGGTTACCTGATCGAATACTCGCTCAGCGTCGACAACATCTTCGTTTTCGTTTTGATCTTCGCGCACTTTCACGTGCCGGGAAGAGCACAGCATCGCGCTCTCGTCTGGGGAATTCTCGGCGCCCTCGTCATGCGCGGAATTATGATCTGGCTGGGCGTCGCGCTGGTCTCACGCTTTCACTTCGTCCTCTACATTTTTGGCGCGTTCCTCGTCATCACCGGCGCGCGGATGTTTTTCGGGGACGACGATGAGAAGGAATTTGGCGACAGCTGGATCACGAACTTCATCCGGCGAATCGTTCCGGTGAGCCCGGAATTTCACGACGAACATTTCAAGGTGAAGATCGACGGCAAATGGATGTTCACCCCGCTCTTCGTCGTCCTTGTCGTGATCGACGTGATGGATCTCGTCTTCGCGGTCGATTCCATCCCCGCCGTCTTCGCCATCACGACCGATCAATTTATCATCTACACCTCGAACGTCTGCGCCATCCTCGGGCTGCGCTCGCTCTATTTTCTGCTCGCGGGACTGATGGACCGGTTCGTCCATCTGAAAATCGGACTGGCCATTATCCTGGCGTTCGTCGGCGGCAAAATGCTCGTCGCCGGTCTGGTTCACGTTCCCAACTGGCTTTCCCTCATCGTCATCATCGGCGTCCTTTTCGTCACGATCGCCACCTCGATGCGCTCCACCCGCGACAGCGATTCTTTACCACCCGCGAAAGATGATTGAGTTTGCCGCGCGGATTTCGTTAAATCAGGAACCGATTCTTCCCAATGAAAAAAATCCTCGCCTGTCTCCTAGGTTTCGGCCTCGCTCATTCGGCACTGGCAGATATCCACGATCCGCCCTCCAACGACTACGGCCCGACCCGCAAACTTGGGCGCGGCCTCTCGAATTTCTTTCTCGCCCCCGCGGAAATCCCGGTGACGATCGCGACCGTAAATACGAACGAAGGCAACGCCGCGGCCGCAGGCTACGGCGTGGTGCGCGGGGTTGGGCGGGCGGGCGCACGCCACATCGCAGGATTTCTGGAGATCATCCTTTGGCCCGTTCCGGCTTTTCGCCAAAGCTACTATCCGCTTCTTCCGAGCGATATTCCCTATATTCACGCAGGCTATTCCGAGTTCCCGCCGGAGCTCGGGTTCGAATCGAAATATCCGTATAGCCGCGATTATTAATCGGCACGATTTGGTGTCGAACCGTTTCTGGAAACCGGTGTGGCCGGCGTCTCCGGCGGCGGCGTTTCAGTTTCACTGAGGTGCAGCTGGAAATCATTGACGTCGCCTTTGGCGGCAAGGGCGTGGCCCGCGCGAGCGGGAAAATCGTTTTTTTGCCGTTTACCATTGATGGGGAAAAGGTCGAAGCGGCGATCACCCGCGAACACAAGAAATTCTCCGAGGGAGCTCTCGAACAGGTCGTGGAGCCGTCGCCGCACCGCGTCGAAGCGCCGTGCCCTTATTTCGGCCTTTGCGGCGGATGCGCCTATCAGCACATCGAATACGAACATCAGCTCGCTCTGAAATGGCGGCAGGTGAAGGAAACGCTCCGGCGCGTGGGCGGCATCGTCGATCCTCCGATGCGCCCGCTGGTCCCTTCGCCGATTGAATACGATTACCGCAATCGCATTACCGTCCACGCGCGGGACGGGGTGGTGGGATATTTCCGGCGCGAGTCGAACAAGCTCATCGACGTCGAGCGCTGTGTCATTGCCGCGCCGGAAGTAAACGCGCAGCTGGCCGATCTGCGCGCCCAACATCCGCGCGACGGCCATTACACTCTTCGCCAGCACGACGGACCCCGCGTCTTCACCCAGGCGAACGATCACGTCGCTGCCTCCTTACTCGATGTGGTGGCGCGCGCGTTCGAGACGCCGACGCCAACGTTAATCGACGCCTACTGCGGCGCCGGCTTTTTCTCCAAACATCTGCGGGATCGATTCAGTGCGATCATTGGCATCGACTGGGATTCGCACGCGATTCGGGCGGCGCAGCGCGACGCGCGAGCGCATGAAAACTACATCGCCGCCGAGATCGATCTCGAACTCCCCCGCCAGCTTTCCGTCCATCACGCCGCGTGCGTGATTGTTGATCCGCCGGCAACGGGTTTGAGCGAAATTATCCGCGCCGCTTTGCAGGCCGATCCTCCCTCACAGCTCGTCTACGTCTCCTGCAATCCTGCAACCCTCGCGCGGGACCTCGCTGTTCTGAGGAAGAAATTTCGCCTCGCCGCGATCACGCCCCTCGACATGTTTCCTCAAACGGCCGAGATCGAGGTCGTTGCCAGCTTGTTGCCGGAAAAATAAAGTGCTTGCGTCGCTAGCAACGGTGACCGGAGATTGGCACCGACAACATGGCTGACGCTGGAATTTCGGACGCAGCCGTGCATCGGCCCCGCAACGTTGACTGGAAGCGTGCCGCCGCCCTCCTCTACGGCGACTGGGGCACGAGCAAAGCCTACGTCATCGGCCTCGCCTTCGTCGCCGCCGGTTTCTCTTCGCTTCCGATCATTCTCGCGGTCTGCCTGCTCACCGGGCTGGTGGGAATTAATTACGCCGTGATCTGCAGCCACTTTCCCGACGGCGGCGGCGTTTACTCCGCGGCGCGATCTCAAGGTCGACTCCTCGCTGTCGTGGGCGCGCTTCTCCTCGTCGCAGACCTGACGGTGACCGCCGCACTGAGCGGCTGGTCGGGATTGACCTACGTCATCTCGGGCGCGGAACAGATGACCTTTTTGAAGTTGTGCCGCGATCACATTGCGATCACCACCATCCTCGTCCTCTGCCTCATCGGCCTGCTGAATTGGTTCGGCCCGAAACATTCCGGCAGTCTCGCCGTCGCCCTCGCTGTTCCGGCGGTGGCTATTGTCCTTCTGCTGATCCTGCTCAGCCTGCCCCATCTCACGACGCATTTTCTCCACCCGCGCCATGAGAAGTGGAGTTCGCTCTGGGTGCAATTCGTCGGCGTGATCCTCGCCCTCAGCGGCGTCGAGGCGATTGCCAACCTGACCGGTGTCATGAAATTGGATCGCGGCGCGACCATCGCGCAACCGCGCGTCGCCCGGCAATCTGCCAAGGCGATCACGGTCGTGGCGGTCGAGGTCGTGTTCGGCACCGCGCTGCTCGGTTGGGCGATGCTTTCGTTGCCGAGTGTGCTGGGGAAGACGATGGGCCTGACCGCGCCCGCGGAACTTTCGCACGCCCTGGTCGCGCGCAGCGAAGACATGCTGCGCTTCATGGGCGAGCAATTTGGCGCCGCCACACTCGGCCCCTGGTTTGGACAGGCTTTTGGCTGGGCCGTCGGCATCGTTTTTCTTTTGCTCCTCTTGAGCGCAGCCAACACCGCCGTCGTCGCGATGATCGGTCTGCTCTTCATGATGGCGCGCGACGGCGAAATGCCGGCAAAATTCAAAGCCCTCAACCGCCACGGCGTTCCTCTTTATCCGCTGGCGATTGCCGTCGGCCTGCCCGCGATCGTCCTGATGACAGCCTCGAGCTTCGAATCGCTCGCCGGCCTCTACGCGATCGGTGTCGTCGGCGCGATCACGGTCAATCTCGGTTCGTGCGCTTTTAATCGCGCGATCGATTTTCGCTGGTGGCAGCGCGGACTTTTCGGCTTCACCTTTGTCATTCTTTTCTGCGTCGAGCTCACGCTCGCGCACACGAAGCCCGACGCTCTCTTTTTCGTCATTTGCGTTCTCGGCGTTGGCCTTGCTCTACGCACCTACACCCAGCGGCGACAGGGTCTAACGACGATGACGGTGACGCGACAGGTTGCCGAAATGGTCTCGCCTGATCTGGTGCGAACATTTCAGCCGCGCCTCGCCGAAGGCCAAAAAATCATGGTTGCGGCGCGTGGCCTGACTTCCGTCCTGAGCTTTGCGCTGGATGAAGCGCAACTGCGCAAAGCGACGCTTTGCGTTCTCTACGTCAAAGAAATCGCGGTTTTCATCGGCGACGCCGCCCCGCTGGGTCGCGCGCGCTGGCAGGATGAGCCGGAAGCGCACGCCATCATGTCGACGATGATGAGTCTCGGTCACGATCGCGGCATTTCCGTGGTGCCAGTTTACGCCGTGAGCGAGGATGCCGCCGCCACCATCCTCGATTTGTCCGCGACGCTCGGCGTTGACTACCTCATCATCGGCGCCTCGCAGCGACACACCCTGGCGAAACTCCTCGGCGGCAGCGTCGTCACCAACGTCGCGGCGCAATTGCCGGATTCGATCCAGCTCCTCATCTTCGGTTGAGCATGGAAAAATTACGCGTGCTCGTGGCCGACTCCATTTCGGGCCGGGGAATCGAAGCTCTTTCGGAGGGCGATGCGCTCGACGTCACGGTGCGGACAGGTTTGGACGAGGTCGCGCTTATCCCGCTCATTCGCGAAGCGCACGGACTGGTCGTGCGAAGTCAGACCAAGGTAACCGCGGCGCTATTGAACGCGGCCCCGCGGTTGCGCGTCATCGGCCGCGCCGGCGTCGGCGTCGATAACGTGGACGTCGAGGCGGCCACGCGGCGCGGTGTCGTGGTCCTGAACGCTCCGGGCGCCAATACTGTTTCCACCGCCGAACATGCGTTCTCTTTGCTGCTCGGCCTCGCGAGAAATATCGCCCGCGCTGACGCGGTGGTGAAGGCGGGCAAGTGGGACCGGAAGAATCTCGAGGGCGTTGAAGTTTATAACAAGACGCTCGGCATCATCGGTATGGGACGGATCGGCGGCGAGCTGAGCCGGCGCGCCATTGCCTTCGGCCTCCGCGTCATGGCGTTCGATCCGTTTCTCTCCGCCTCGCGCGCCCGCAACCTTCAGGTTGAACTGGTCGACGAGCTCGATGACTTGCTTGCCGCCGCGGATTTCATCTCGCTCCACACGCCGTTAACACCGGAGACGCATCACCTGCTGGATGCGAAACGCCTCGCCCGGATGAAACGCGGCGTGCGGATCGTGAATTGCGCGCGCGGAGGATTGATCGACGAGGCCGCCCTCGTCCAAGCGATTGAGAGTGGGCACGTCGCGGGCGCCGCGCTCGATGTTTTTGAGACGGAACCGTTACCGGCGGATTCACCGCTAACGAGCATTCGGCAGTTGCTCCTCACCCCGCATCTTGGCGCTTCGACCGCGGAAGCGCAGGAGAGCGTGGGCATTGAGATCGCCCAATCGATTCGTGCGGTCCTGCTCGAAGGCGTCATCCGTAACGCCGTCAACATGCC
>JBBSEO010000065.1:0-10222 GCA_038239645.1 Chthoniobacterales bacterium
ACGAGTTCGCGCGCATCGAGAAGATTCTCGGCCGCGCACCGAACTTCACCGAGCTCGGCATTTTTTCGGTGATGTGGAGCGAGCATTGTTCCTACAAAAACTCGCGCAAAGAGCTGAAAAAATTTCCCACCACCGGACCGGCCGTGCTCGTGAAAGCGGGCGAAGAAAATGCCGGCGTCATCGACATCGGCGACGGATGGGCGGTTGCGTTCAAGATCGAATCGCACAACCATCCGAGCGCGATCGAGCCTTTCCAAGGCGCGGCCACCGGAGTTGGCGGAATCATTCGCGATATTTTCACCATGGGCGCGCGACCGGAGTTCTCGCTGAATTCGCTCCGCTTTGGGCCAATTACCGGCAAATCAAAAAACCTAACGAACAATCGGCGCCTCTTCACCGGCGTCGTCGCGGGTATCGCGCATTACGGTAATTGCATCGGCGTGCCTACAATCGGCGGTGAAATTTATTTCGACGAAAGTTTTGAAGGCAATCCGCTGGTGAATGTTTTCTGTCTGGGCTCGCTCCGGCACGAGCAGTTGGCGCGAGGCGCCGCCACCGGCGTGGGGAATCCCGTCTTTTATGTTGGCGCGGAGACGGGGCGCGACGGCCTGGCGGGCGCGGCTTTCGCGTCGCGCGAACTGACCGAGGAATCGAAGGAGGATCGGCCAGCGGTTCAGGTTGGCGATCCGTTTAAGGAAAAGCTGCTGCTGGAAGCCTGCCTGGAATTGCTCGCAACGGATGCCGTCGCGGGAATTCAGGACATGGGCGCGGCCGGGCTCACCTGTTCGACCTGCGAAACCGCGAGCCGCGGCGGCAGTGGCGTCGAAATTGATCTGGCGAAGGTCCCGCAACGCGAGCCCGGCATGACGCCGTACGAAATTCTCCTCTCCGAATCGCAGGAGCGAATGTTGATCATCGCGCAGCGTGGCCAGGAAAAAACCGTGCGCGACATTTTCGAAAAGTGGGACGTCCCCTGCTCGGAGATCGGCGGCGTCGTCGATGACGGAATGATGCGAGTGTGCAACAACGGCAGCGTCGCCGCGGAGATTCCGGCGAAGCCGCTCGCGGACGAAGCGCCTCTCTACTCCAGAGAGGCGAAGCCGCCGGATCGTGCAGCGAACGAGGATTTATCGTCCCTGCCGCCGGTCGACCTTCGAACGGCCTTGCCAGAGTTATTGGCTGACCCCACGATCGCGTCGAAGAACTGGGTTTATCGCCAATACGACCACACTGTCCGCACCGGCACGGTGGTGAAACCCGGCTCGGACGCCGCCGTCTTCTATTTGCGCGAAGCGAAGAAATTTCTCGCAGCGACGACGGATTGTAACTCGCTTTTCTGCGCGCTCGATCCGCGCGAAGGCGGGCGGCTCGCGGTGGCGGAAGCCGCACGCAACTTGACCTGCTCTGGCGCGCGGCCGATCGCGGTGACCGACAATCTGAATTTCGGAAATCCCTACAAGCCGGAGAATTTCTGGCAATTGCGCGAAGCGGTTGAAGGCGTTTCAGAAGCGTGCCGCGCTTTCGCGACGCCTGTCACCGGCGGCAATGTCTCTCTCTATAATGAAAGCCCCGCCGGCGTGGTCGATCCGACTCCAACGATCGCGATGGTTGGATTGATCGACGATGAAAAACACATCACGACACAATGGTTTAAGGACCAAGGTGACGCGATTATTTTGGTGGGCGCGAGCGGCGACGCCAATCTGGGCGCGTCACGTTTCCTCAAGGTTTGCCACGGAAAAAAAATCGGACCAGTGCCGAGGCTCAATCTGGAACATGAGCTTGCGGTGCAAAAAATCGTGCGTGAGCTGATCCGTTCGGGACGGGTAAAAAGCGCCCATGATTGCAGCGAGGGCGGGCTCGCTGTCGCGCTGGCCGAAGGCTGCTTCGCGCCCGACGGACTTCTCGGCGCGACGATCGAACTATCGGCAACGGCCGAAGCGTTTTTCCACGAGGCGCCGTCGCGCATTATTATTTCCTGCGCCGCGAATGAAACGGAATCTGTTCTGAGCAAATGTCGGGAGGCCGGAATTCCGGCGGAAAAGATCGGGGTGGTCGCGCGCGAAAATCTTCGATTGGGCAAACTCTCGTGGCCGACAGCAGAACTCCACGATCGCTGGTGGAACGCCATCCGACGCGCGGTCGAAACCGCCGCGGAACCGGTCCCTGCGTTGTAGTTTGAATCGAACCGGCAAATCGCGGATGTTTCACCCAAGTTTCCAATGATCCATCCCGAGCTAAGCGATCGCGAGGCCTACCCGCAGCACGAGTGCGGAATCTTCGGCGTCTTCGGGCATCCCAACGCCGCGGTTCTGACATACTATGGATTGTTCGCCCTCCAGCATCGCGGGCAGGAAAGCGCCGGCATCGTCACCTCGACTGGGACTGGCCACGATTTTCAACTGCATCGCGCGATGGGTCTGGTCTCGCAGGTTTTCGGCGCGAATGAACTTGAGCGCCTGAAAGGCACGCGCGCGGTTGGTCACACCCGCTATTCCACCACGGGTTCGAGCACGTTAAAAAACGCGCAACCTTTCGTGGTCGATTGTTACCGCGGACAAATCGCCGTCGCTCACAACGGGAACTTGATCAATGCCGGCCTGCTGCGCGACGAACTCGAGCGCAACGGTTCCATTTTTCAAACCACCGCCGACAGCGAAATCATCCCGCATCTCCTCGCTCAGCCGCTGAAAAACGGCGGGAGCGCGCTCGGGGTTCTGCGCCGTCTCGAGGGCGCGTTCTCGCTCATCATCATGAGCGAACGCGAGATCATCGGTGTGCGCGATCCGTTCGGATTTCGCCCGCTCGTTCTCGGCCAACTCGACGGTGCCTACATTCTCGCCAGCGAAACCTGCGCGCTCGACCTGATCCACGCCGAATTTATTCGCGAAGTCGAACCGGGCGAAGTGCTGATCATCGACGAGCACGGGCTGCGCTCGGAGTGGCCGTTTCGCGACGAACAACGCGCGTTCTGCATGTTCGAATACGTCTATTTCGCGCGGCCCGATTCCATCATTCAGAACGTAAACGTCGCGAAGGTCAGAACCGAAATGGGGCGCGAACTGGCGCGCCGTTTTCCAGTCAAAGCCGACATCGTTGTGCCCGTGCCGGACTCCGGAAATTACGCCGCGCTCGGTTTCGCCCAGGAACTGAACATTCCCTACGAGCACGCTTTCGTCCGCAATCACTACATCGGGCGCACCTTCCTTCAGCCCAGCCAGCTCATTCGCGATTTCGATGTGCGGGTGAAATTGAATTTGATCAAGGAAGCGGTCGCGGGAAAACGCGTGGTGGTGATCGACGATTCGATCGTACGCGGAACCACCGCCCGCGCGCGGGTGGTGAATTTGCGCGAGGCCGGCGCGAAGGAAGTGCACATGCGCGTGAGTTGTCCGCCGCATCGTTTCGCCTGTCATTACGGCATCGATTTTCCCGATCCGGAAAAGTTGATCGCGAACCGGATGACCCACGAACAAATTTGCGATTATCTCGGCGTCGACAGCCTGGGCTACCTCGACGTCGAAGGAATGATCAAGGCAACCGGGCAACCGGCAAACTCATTTTGCCTTGCCTGTTTCACGGGAAAATATCCGCTGCCGGTTGATCCCGAGCTCGACAAGTTCATCATGGAAAAGCGCGAGAACCGCGCGCGCGCCCTCGCCGAAGAAGAAGCGCAGCCGACCCTGTTCGCGGAGCTGAGCTAACCGGCGCGAGATGAAAAAAGCTTACGCCGTCGCCGGCGTCGATGTTGATCTCGGCAACCGCGTGAAGCGCGGCATCCACGGCCTCGTCCGCGGTACCCACGGACCGGAAGTGCTTGGGAAAGTCGGGGGGTTTGGCGGTCTCTTCGCGCCGAATTTCCGCGGCCTGCGCGAACCGGTTCTGGTCGCGAGCATGGACGGCGTCGGGACAAAACTGAAGATCGCGTTCGCGGCGAAAAAGCACGACACGGTCGGCGCGGATTTGGTCAATCATTGCGTCAACGACATCGCGGTTATCGGGGCGCGCCCGCTCTTTTTCCTCGATTACATCGGCGCGGAAAAACTGGACTCGAAGGTTTTTGCCCAGCTCTTGCGCGGATTCACGCGCGCCTGCCGCGCGGCGAAATGCGCGCTCATCGGCGGCGAGACCGCCCAAATGCCGGGAATGTATCACCGCGGCGAGTACGATCTGGCGGGTTGCATCGTCGGTGTGGTGGAGCGGAGCGAAATGATCGATGGTTCCCGCATTCGCCGCGGCGATGTCATTCTGGGCCTGCGATCGAACGGATTGCACACCAACGGTTACTCGTTAGCCCGCAAGATCCTTTTGCAAGATCTTCGCCTGAAACTTTCGTCGCGCCTTCCCGGCGCTCGCACGACCCTTGTCGCAGAGCTTCTGCGGGTGCACCAAAATTATCAGCCGCTCCTGGCCCAGCTACCTCACAGAATGGCGCGCGGCATTGCCCACATCACTGGCGGCGGCCTGGTCGATAATCTCCCCCGGATTTTACCGAAGAAGTGCGACGCCGTCATCGATACCGCGAGCTGGAAAGTTCCACCGCTCTTCCAATTTCTAGGCGAGAAAGGGCAGATCGCTCCCGCGGAAATGTATCAGGTTTTCAATATGGGCATTGGCTTGGCGGTGATCGTTTCGTCTCGCGATTCTGCGACGGCGCAGAGGTTTTTGCACGCCCGCGTCATCGGTCGAATCGAATCCGGCACGGGCCGGACGGTGTTGCGTTGAAGCGCCTTCCGGTTGCATCGGTGTAATCCGCGGTGGATTAGGTCAGCGATGGAACGACGGCGGCTCGGGCGGACAGGAATGGAGGTTTCCGTGCTTGGATTCGGCGGCGCGGAAATTGGCCAGGAAAAGGCTTCGGTCGAAACGGTCACGAAGTTATTGCTACGCGCACTCGACGCCGGGCTCAACGTTATCGATACCGCCGAGTGTTATGAGCGTAGTGAAGAATTGATCGGTGCCGCGATCGAGGGACGACGCGACGATGTTTTTCTTTTCACGAAAGTTGGCCATCCGCGCGGCGTCGGTAGCGAAGACTGGTCGGAAGGATCGATTCTCGAGAGCATCGAGCGCAGTTTGCGACGTCTGCGCACGGATCGGCTCGACTTGGTGCAGTTGCATGGTTGCTCCGAGGCCGTGCTGAAAAAAGGCGAGGCGATCGGGGCCCTGGAGAAGGCACGGGAGCGCGGTCACCTACGGTTTTTGGGTTACGCCGGCGACCGGCACGACGCACGCTTCGCGGTGGAGTCCGATGCGTTCGACGTTCTGCAAACGTCAGTCAACATCGCCGACCAGGAGGCGATTTGTCTGACGCTCCCGGCCGCGCGCGAACGAAAGATTGGGGTGATTGCGAAGCGGCCGATCGCGAACGCCGCCTGGAAGACCGGGCATAAGCCGATCAGTTCCTATCATCATGAGTATTGGGAGCGGCTGCGAAAGTTGCACTACGATTTCCTGCGCGGCGACGACAAAGAGATGGCGGTGGGCATTGCGTTGCAGTTCGCCCTCAGCGTCCCGGGCGTCCAGACGGCCATCGTCGGGACAGCGCGGCCCGAGCGTTGGCAGGAAAATGCGCGCCTGCTCGAGGGTCACAAACTAACGAAACATGAGTACGATGCCATCCGCGAGCGCTGGGATGACGTCGCGCCCAAGACCTGGATCGGACAGCCATGAAACAACGTAAACTTGGTCGCGGCGGTCCTCTCGTTTCCGCGCTCGGCCTCGGCTGCATGGGAATGTCGGAATTTTACGGCGACCGCGACGAGAAGGAGTCGCTCGCCACGATCGACCGCGCACTCGAACTTGGGATCACCTTTTTCGATACCGCGGATATCTATGGACCCCACACCAACGAAGAACTGCTCGGGCGCGCTTTGCGTGGAAAACGCCAGCGCGCGGTGATCGCGACCAAGTTCGGAATCATCCGCGAAACGAAAAATCCCGGTTTCCGCGGCATCAACGGGCAGCCTGAATATGTGAAGGAATCGTGCGAGGCGAGTTTGCGCAGGCTGGGGATCGATTGTGTCGATCTCTACTACCAGCACCGCGTCGATCCTGATACGCCGATCGAGGAAACCGTGGGGGCCATGTCGGAATTGGTGCGTGAAGGAAAGGTCCGGTTCCTTGGTTTGTCCGAGGCCAAGGAGGAGGCGATCCGACGCGCGCACGCGGTTCATCCCATCACCGCGCTGCAATCGGAGTACTCCCTGTGGACGCGCGATCCCGAAGGCGGTGTGCTCCGCGCCTGTCGCGAATTGGGCATCGGCTTTGTCCCCTACTCACCACTCGGCCGCGGGTTCCTTACCGGCCAGATCAAACGCTTCGAAGATTTGCCCGAGAACGACTACCGGCGGACGACGCCGCGTTTTCAGGGCGAGAATTTCCAGCGCAACCTTGATCTGGTCGCGCGCGTGAGCGAAATCGCGCGGGCAAAGAACTGCACTCCCGGCCAACTCGCGCTTGCCTGGGTGCTGGCCCAGGGCCAGGACATCGTTCCGATTCCCGGGACGAAGCGGCGAAAATACCTCGAGGAAAATATCGGCGCGCTGGAAGTGGCGTTGACTCAGGACGATCTTGAGTTGATCGATGAAGTCGCGCCCAAGGACGCGGCGGCCGGTTCGCGCTATCCCGAAGCGATGATGAAACTGCTTAATCGTTAGCCCTGATGATGAAACGTCTCCCCCTTTCCGTTTTCGGCGCCATCACTTTTGTCCTGGGACAATCGGGCGCTCTGGCGCAGGGGGTTTTGCCCTCCGCTGCGGCCTCGGCCAGCGCTTCAGCCGAGCCGCGGGGACTGAGCGATTTCGGTAAACCCATGCCATTGGCGACTCCGGACACGACGGCAACGCCAATGGCAACCTACCATTTCCGCGATGCCTGGGCCCGGCTCGTGGGAAAAAGTTTTCCCGAAGTCATCCTGGAAGCTGAACGCGCTTATCAAGCCGGTGATTACGCCCGCGCGGTCGACATCGACAGCTACGCGCTGCTCATGCCGGTCTCACGCGAGCAAGCTTCGATCGCCACAATGAACCGCGGCAATGCCTACGCCGCGGAGGGAAATCTCGAAAGCGCGCTCCGTGATCTTAACGAGTCGATTACCCTCGACCCGCGGAATGCGGGCGGTTACGTCAACCGGGGTTTGGTGCTGCGCCGGCAGGGCGACGCCGCCGGCGCGCGCAAAGATTACGCGGAGGCCTTGCGGCTCGACCCCAAACAATGGCAGGCCTATTTCAACCGGGCTCATGACGAAACCGGGGACGGCGATTTCGGTGCGGCCATGGCGGATCTCGATCGCGCGCTCGAAGCGCAACCGACGAGCGCACTCGCGCTGGTCGCGCGCGCCGCCCTGCATCTTCGACTCGCGGCCTGGGACAAGGTGATCGCCGATTGCGATCGCGCGAGCAAGATCGACCAGAGCATTCTCGAGGCCTACCTGTATCGAGCGCGCGCCTGGGCCGGGAAGGGGGATCTCCCCAAAGCGGAGAAAGAACTGGAGACAATTTTCAAAGCGTTCCATGGCCCGCGCTTCTTGGTTTTGAACGCGGTGGCCTGGCTGCGGGCGACTTCACCGGCGGAAAAACTGCGGCGCGGAGCCGAAGCCGTAAAGCTGGCCACGGAAGCCTGCGAGACGACGAAGTGGGAAAAGTGGCAAACGATCGATACTCTCGCCGCCGCCTACGCCGAGGCGGGCGATTTCGAGAAAGCGAAACAATATCAGCAACGCACTCTTGCTTTGAAGCTGACGTCCGCGGAAGAAGCCAAGGTCAAGGAGCGCCTCGCGCTTTATCAGCAACGCAAGCCTTACCGCGAAGAGCCCGGCAGTTAGTCGTTAGCTCCACGACGGTAGCATCGCGCTCGCGAGAAAAGTCTGGACGATTTCGCCGCGTTCGTTCGTCGTCGTATTGCGCAAGCGCAAAATCCCCTGCCCCGGCTTCGATTGCGAGCGCCTCGCCTCGAGAACTTCTACTTCGACTTGAAGTCGATCGCCCGGGCGCACCGCCGTCGGCCAGCGGAGTTCATCGATCGCCATGCCGATGATTCCCCCCGCCACATCGACCGTTTCCACGAACAAACGCATCGTCATCGCCGCGGTATGCCAGCCGCTCGCCGCCAAACCGCCGAAGAGCGAACGCGCCGCGGCCTCTTCGTCGAGATGGAATTGCTGCGGATCGAATTCCCGTGCGAACGCGATCATATCTTCCCTCGTCACCTCCAGCGTCCGGGAACGCAGCCGCGTTCCCGGCGGGAAATCTTCCAGGAAGCGTGACATCGCCGCTGGCCATTGCTCAGGACGGCGGCAAATGCAACAATCGGCTGCAAGGGGGCGGTTAGCTCAGCGGTAGAGCGGCACGTTTACACCGTGTTGGTCGGGGGTTCGATCCCCTCACCGCCCATTTTTGCCGGAATCACGGAAGCGTTTGCGCGAGCTGGCGCGGATATTCGGCCTCCGCCTGGGGCAGATTAATTCCCGTTAACGAATCGATGCGACTCTGCGGATCAGATCGGCCAGCTTCGTCCTGTGGTCTGGAGGCAAGGGGATTCGAACCCCTGACATCCAGCTTGCAAAGCTGGCGCTCTACCAACTGAGCTATGCCCCCGCGCTGGTTGGACGCGCGATTCTCCGGTGGAAAACGCGAATTGCAAACGCCGTTATCGATTTGCCGGCGGCAGACTCGCGGCGAAGAGCTTGCCGACGGCGACGGAACCTGTTCAGCTTTTCGGCGCCATGAATGGAAGTTGGCTGAAAGCAATTGTCGCCGGCGCCTTGGTCTGGGTGGCAATCAATCTCGCGTGCATGAGCTACCAACCAGCGCACGCCGGATCCGTCATCTCCACCGTTTACATTATTCTCGCGCTCGCCCTCGCTGTGATCGCCTGCTTGATCCTGCGTCGCTAGATTTGGAATTCGGCCAACCGCCGAAATTCAAGCTCACGTCGAAGCTACTAACGATCCGCAAACTTCTCCTTGAGCAGATTGTAATCGGAGGAGGTGATTTCGAACGGCGCGTCGTCGGGCCCGCGAAAGTAGAGCGACCATGACACCTCGTGATCCTCCAACTGCGCCTCCACTTGCGCCTCGCGGAGATGCTGCTGCCATTTCAGAAAATCCTCGCCCCTGACGCGAAAGGCGATCGTCGCGCGACTGCGCTGAACTGGCCGTTCGAACAATGCGAGTGCGACCGTCCCTTCGCGGTTCTGCAGAAAGAGCGGTCCGTCCGGAGTGGCCCAATTCGCCAACTCTGCCATGGCTTCCAATCCGAGAACCCGCCGATACCATTCCGTCGCCGCGCGACGATCTGCGGCGTAAACGTGGACGTGGTCGATCGTCTCCAGTTTCGGCATTCGGGGGCTACGATTTTCGATAGTGATCGACCACTGGATACGAGCGAGCGACAAGGCCGAAAATTAACGCGGCGACCAAGGCAAAGGCGGCGAAGAAGAACATTTGCACGGCGGTCACTCCGTAACCGATGGACTTAATGAAGTTCGTGACCGTGTCGTTTTTCACTCCGCCGTTAACGATCAGGACCCAGAGATTTCCAATTGTCACCGAAAGACTCCAGAAGGCCATGATCGCGCTCTTCATCGAGAGCGGCGCCTGGCTGTAGGCGAATTCCAGGCCGGTCGCGGAGACCAGCACTTCTCCGATGGTGAGCAAGGCATAGGGCAATACTTGCCAGGTGATGGAGAAAGGCGTGCCGCGATCCAGCACCACTTGCATCGCGCCGACGACGATCCAAGCCAGGCCGGAAAACGCGATCCCGGCGGTCATGCGCCGGAGCGCGGTCGGCTCGTAACCGAAGCGACGTAGCGCCGGATAAAGCACGAGGTTGTTCAACGGGATGAGCACCATCACCAAAGCGGGATTCAGCGCCTGCATTTGCGACGGTTGAAACCAATGCGGCTTTTGCATCGCGTCGGCTTGCAACACCCACGTCGACGCCTTCTGATCAAAGAGCGACCAGAACGGTGTGACCAGCGCGAAGAGGACGAGGACGCGCAAAACCGAGCGCACGCCCGCGATCGAGTCATCCGAATGTCGACCGCGCACGGCTTCGAGTTGCGTCCAGACCCCAGCGCCGCCAAACGCAATGACAGCGACGAGCGCGAGACACGCCGCGACAACGAAACCGAATTGCGGGATGAGCAGAAATGATCCCAGCGCCGCGACCGCAGCGATGATTGCAAGAACGCGACCGCTTGCTCCGGAGCCAATCGCGCT
>JBBSEO010000066.1:0-10156 GCA_038239645.1 Chthoniobacterales bacterium
GCTCCCGATGAAGCCGCAGCCGCCCGTAACCAAGATGCGCATTGCTCCGCGTACTAGCAGGGCTCGCAAAGGCGCGCCAGCCGTTTCCGCGCGCGACCCAGGGACGTCCCTGCTCGAGTTTCTGGAGAGCCGGCAGATGTTTTGGATCATCCTCGGCGTCGCCGCGTTTCTCCGCATCCTCCTTCTCGGAATAAAGCCCGCTCATTTCGACGAAGGCATCAATGGTTGGTTCGTCGACCAGATGGCCAAGTCCGGCTTCTACAAATACGACCCGACGAACTACCACGGCCCACTCCATTTCTACATCCTCTTCGTCGCGCAAAATCTCTTCGGCCGAAACGTCTGGGTGCTGCGCATGCCGGTGGTGCTTGGCAGCATTGCCTGTGTCTGGGTGGCGATGAGCTACGAGCGCGTCTTCCCCCGTCGAGTCGCGCGCCTGGCCGCGCTCGCCATGGCCGTGTCACCCGGCTTTGTTTTCTACGGGCGCTACTCGATCCACGAAGTCTGGCTGCAGCTTTTCTCCATGATGTTCATGCTCGGTCTCATCGGACTTTGGAAAGTAGGAAAGACGCGGGACCTCTGGTTTACCGGCATCGGCGTGGCGGGAATGATTCTGACCAAGGAGACTTACATTATTCATCTCGGTTGCGCGTTGCTGGCCCTTCCGCTCGCCTACTTATCGATGCGCCTGACCCCGGTGGAAGATCCTCGGCCCGCTACCCAGACGTGGACCCGGCAGGATCTCGTCGTTCTCATCGCCGTGAGTCTGGGTGCGATCATCTTCTTCTACTCCGGCACCTTTCTGCACTGGAATGGGCTGAAAGGTCTGTATCGAACCTTCGACGCCTGGTTTAAAACTGGAAGCTCCGGTAACGGCCACGAAAAGCACTGGTCTTACTGGCTCATGTTGATCGGCCGCTACGAATGGCCTGTCGCTGCCGGTCTCATCGGCTGTGCCCTCTGCCAGGCCTTCCGCCTCCTGACCATCCGCTATCTCGCGATTACCAGCGTGGGCATTCTCATGGCCTACAGCATCGTGCACTACAAAACGCCCTGGTGTATCATCAGCATTGTCTGGCCTTTTCTGTTTATTTTCGGCGCCCTATTTCTCGTTATCGCTGCCACCGATCTGCGCCGCCCCGCGCTGTTGCTCGGCGCTCTGCTTCTCGTCTCTCTGGTCTTCTGTGTTAACCTGAATTTTTTCCGCTGCTCCAGCTTTACCGAAACTGCGTGGAACAAGGACGAAAACGTCTTCCAGAATGCCGCCGATTTTTTCTCCTCCGAGCCTTACGTCTATGTGCAGACCTACAATGATATCTTCGAGCTCACTCGCCCGCTCCTCGAGTTAGCCCGCCAAAATCCGACTTACTATCACCTGGTTGGACATCTCATTCGGCCTAGTCCCTACCCGCTGCCGTGGATCCTGGGCGATTTCACCCGGGTCGGTTACTACGAACATGACAATCTTCCGCCCGCCCTCGATGCCGACTTCCTCCTCGTGCAGGAAGATAAAATAGCCGCGGTGGAGGCAAAACTGAACAACGCCTACTACACCGAGCCACTTACGATCCGCCCCTACCAGGATACTTCGAAGCTCTACCTTCGCGCGAGCATCTTTCGACGCTTCTTTCCCGATCGCGTTCCGGAGTTCGCCGGCCACTCCCGATAGTCGATGCGGACATCAGCGGCCCTCCTTCTGTATCTGGCCATCGCCACGGTCAGCGCGCTTTTTCTCGGAATGCTCGCGGGCGGCCTCTCGCCGGCGATCTCAGCCATTGCGCTTCTCCTCGGCGCCATCGGAGCTGTCGCGGCCTTTTGGGCCTCGCGCGCGCAGGTGAGCCCAGGACGCGGTAAAGAAGAGTCTGAACCTTACGGCAATTCCTGGATGTGGTTGGTCGTCGGTTGCTTCGCGCTCTTCGCCCTGCGCTCGTTCTTTTGGCTCTACTACTACGACGGCGATGCCATCCGTATCCAGTCACCGAACAATCTCGGTGATCTTGGATTACACCTGTCCTACATCAAGACTTTTGCCAGCGGCGTCGCCCTTTGGCCCGATAGTCCGCTCTTTCCCTTCAGCAAGCTTCGTTATCCGGCGGGAGTCGACCTATTTAACGGAGTGTTGACCAGTATCGGATTCGACCTTCGCCAGCAGTTGGTCATTACCGGGCTGATCGCCTCCGGCATCACCTGCTACATGTTCTATCGTTGGGCTGGCGCCTTCGGCATCGCGGGCTTCCTCTGCAACGGCGGCGTCGCGGGTTACCAGTTCCTGACTACGATGCAGGTTCTCGACTATCAGGGCGGCACGACTATTTCCTGGAAGAGTATTCCACTCTCGATGTTCGTCACCCAGCGTGGACTCCTTTACGCGATTCCCGCGGGCCTTCTTCTTCTCTGGCAATGGCGCGCCAAGTTCGGCGACGACGCCACTGACGATCAACCGTTACCTGGTTGGATCGAATATCTTCTTTATGCGACGATGCCGCTCTTCCACGTCCACACCTTCATCGCGCTTAACGTTGTCGTGGTCATGCTTTTCCTCGCGCGACCGAGATCGCGCCGGCCCCTCCTTATCCTGGCGGCCACGGCCTTTTTGCCCGCGGCTTTTTTCGGGTGGCTCATCACTGACGATCTCGCGGCGAAAAAAGTGTTCGAGTTTCACTGGGGCTGGACGCAGACCGGCACCGACGACTTCGCCATGCCTTTCTTCCTATTCTGGTTCGTGAACTTCGGCCTCTTTCTTCCGCTCATGCTCGCGCTCTACGGAACCGTTTTTTACGATGAATGGCGTAGCGCCAGGTGGAGGAAGTTCGAGCTGTCGATGGACATGACCCTTCTGGCGTCCGCGCTCGTTATTTTCGTCCTCGTTCTCACCGTCAAAATGGCGCCGTGGGAGTGGGATAATAACAAGGTTCTAATCTGGGCCTACTTCATCGTTCTTCCTGTGCTCTGGAAGAGGTTGCTGAAACCCTGGCCGCTCGTGGCCTGCGCCGGCGCGTGCGGCCTTTTGTTTTTCTCCGGCTTCATCAGCCTGCTCGGTGGCTTGGCCGCAGGTAAAGGGGGATTCGAGTTTGCCAGCCGCGCGGAGATCGACGTCGTCGGAGCGGCCATTCGATCCCTGCCGCTGGCAGCGCGCTTCGCCTCCTTTCCGACCTACAATCACCCGCTCCTCTTGAACGGACGCAAGGTCGTCTGCGGGTATCCCGGTCATCTCTGGACGCAAGGCCTCGACTACGCGCCGGTGGAGAACAGTCTCCAGAGCCTCATGCTCGGACAGGGCGACTGGAAGCAAACTGCCCGTAGTCTGAAAGCTCGATACCTCTACTGGGGCGAAGAAGAGAAGCGCAACTACCCCGCGAGCACGCGTCCATGGGAAACTACTCTCCCGATTGCCGCCAAAGGTGCCTGGGGCACGATCTACGATTTCGGGGCGTCGCCCTGAGGTACACCGGTAACGAAGTAGGCGAACTTCCAGCTTCCGTTCACTCGCCGAATGCCGGCACGATAACCCTGATAGTCCAAAGCAGGATCCGCAAATTGAGGAGGCGCGACCATGAACTCTTCGTTCGTGCTCTTCACGAATTTTTCTCCCAGCACGCCTTCCAGTTCTGGCCAGATGTTATGTTCGTCCCAGAACTTGAAAACGCCATCGCCTTCCAAGGGCGGCTCGAGCTGGTAACCAAAGTTTGGCGTCATCATCGACGCGACCGTGTTCAAATCATGCGCCGCGACGGCCTTCCGCAATCGTGAAAGGAACGCGTCGAAATCGACATCAGTCACTTCGCGGCGCGGATCGATCTTAGGTTCTTTCTTCTTCTCCGTCGCTGCGGTCTTTTTGTTCTTGGCCGCGGAAGAGCCATGGCAACCTGTGCCTCCGAGCGCGGCGGCAAGGAGAAGACAAAGCACATAACGTCCTTTCATGCGCGATAGCTCTCGCAGTTTTTGCTTTCACTGGCAAGTGTCCCGTGTCCCTCTCTGCGCTCGCGCCGCATTCGGATCGGGTGCTCGACGAAGACAAAATAAAACGTACTGAAAATTTCGGCCAAACTGGCGGGCGGACTCGTCAGCTCGAACTGGCCGGCCCGCAATTGCTCGAAGATTGATTCCGCCGTCAGCGGCTCGGGTCGCTGGAGAGTGGTGTAGTGCTGGCCGAACGCGCGTAACTGGTGCGCATCGGACGTTGCAATCAATGGCTTCCCGCACTGCGCCGCCACCGCTTTTGCGCGACGGTTCGGATCGAAGACGCCTTTATGAAAATGACAAAGCTCGATCGCGTCGAAACAATCGATTTCCTGTAATAGTCGGCTGCCGATCGATCCGCCGAGCACGTAGAAAGGATGCGGGGCAATCGTAAACAAGGATTTGCCCCGTGCTGCCCGGAGATGGCGAACATCTCCAAATGTGCGCAGATCCTTTACATCTTCGGCCTTCACATTCAGCAGAATGATATCGGCGCCTTCGATCCGCATTTCCGCCGCCGAAATTAGGAGAATGCCCGCTTCCTTCGCCTGCGCAAACGCCTCCGGTCGATCAAAGACCTTGTTGTGCAGCGTAATCGCCAGCGCACCGAAGCCCAGCCGCCGCGCCCGTGCCAGCAATTCCCGCGCAGAATAATCCAGCGAATCCAAGGGATCATCGTGCGTGTGAATGTGCAGATCGATCTTGATCTGGTCGGCGGCGGCCATGGCGGAACAAAGGAGTTCTGAATGAAAACGCAAACACGCGCGCGCCCGAGCGCATCGCCTGTTGCTTTCGCGCATTCCTGCATAAAATTCCGGGGCGCACGCTCGGGTGGTGAAATGGCAGACACGTACGTTTGAGGGGCGTATGCCGAAAGGCATGGGGGTTCGAGTCCCCCCCCGAGCACTGTGTCTATGCGGTAGCGGTCCCCCTGATCACGGGCGGGACTCTCCTTATTTATAATTTCCATAACTCATGGCAGCGAACGTGCTTGAGAGATCGGTGCATGAAGATTTCGCTTAACAGCAAGTTGATTACGATGGTCACCACCGGCGTTTGTTCCATGTCGCTCTACGTCCTCGCCGGGAGTAACAAGCCAGCCAAGGGGCCGGGCGCCCATGGAAACCAAGGGACTACAGGTCCGTCTGTGACGCTGCCTTCAACTCCAGCTTCCACTCCTCCGGGTAATCATTACGGCTGGGAAAAGGGCCGGCACAATCCGCACCACAGCGCCACCGCTACGCCAGCACCGAGTTCGTCTCCTGGTGGCGTCACGCCGACACCTACGCCTGACGCAACCGCGTCGCCTGAGGCAAGCGCTTCGCCTTCCGCCACGCCCACGCCCACACCGTAGAATCGGATCATTGTTTCCCATCCAGCGGCCGCCGGGATGACACCGGTTGCCGCTGTTTTGCTTTTACGAGACAACCCGAGCGCTGCTAGAACAGCGACGTGCACCAGCGCTCTTCGAACGGCTTCACCGCAAAGCTGGGAAGCTATCTGGCCCTCGCGATTTTTGTTCTCTTCGCCCTCTATCCGATCTCGCGTGTCGTGACAATCGCCTTACGGCCAGGCGATCAGCTTCTTTCCACCTCGCTCGCTCTCATTCCCGCGGGCGCGACTTTGGCGAACTTCCGCACTCTGCTCTTCGAAACGCCATTTCTGCATTGGCTGGCGAATTCCACAGTCATCGCCCTCGCGGTGACGCTGACCGGCGTGGCCCTCGCCTCCACCGCAGGTTACGCCCTCTCGCGCTTTCGCTTCCTCGGACACAGCAGCATGCTCAACGGGCTTCTCGTGACACAAATGTTTCCCGCGACAATGCTTCTCCTGCCGTTGTATTTGATCCTGATCAAGCTCGGGCTCATCAATTCCTACCTCGGCGTTATCATCATTTACGCCGCCACGGCGCTCCCTTTCTGCGTCTGGCAACTGAAGGGCTACTACGACACCATCCCGGTTTCGCTCGAAGAGGCGGCGGGCATCGATGGCTGCGGGAGATGGCAGGCATTCTACCTCGTCATTCTGCCCCTGGCCGCACCTGCGTTGGTCATCACCGCCCTCTTTTCCTTCATGACGGCCTGGAACGAATACGTCGTCGCCGCTTTAGTGCTGCAGGATGTGGAAAAGTTCACCCTGCCAGTCGGGTTGCGAATGTTTCAGGCGAACATGAGCACCCAATGGGGGCTTTACGCCGCCGGCGCTCTCCTTGTCTCGGTGCCGGTCGTTCTCCTTTTCTTATTTCTTAGCCGCTACCTCGTCTCGGGCTTGAGTTCGGGGGCGGTGAAAGGCTAATCTCCCTCTCACTTATGAAACGTTCTTTGCTGTTGCTCTCATGCCTCTTCCTCGCGCCGGTCGCTGCTTTCGCTGATGCCATGAACACTGCGGAGGACGACGCCAGCCAAAGCGCCTATGGCGGCAGCTGGGACAACGCCAAGAACGGTGGGAGCGGCTTCGGCCCGTGGACCATGACCAACGAAGGAAATGACGATAGCCGTCACTCCGGCTTTTACATTGCCGATACCAAGAACAACCCCGATCTCAACGGGATCGCGAAGAGCGACAAAGCTTTTGGCGAGTTCGCCAACGGCGCCGGCTTCGAACAGGCGGCCGCCTACCGCGCGTTCGAGAAGCCGCTGCAAGCGGGCGACTCCTTTTCTTTCATGATCGAGCACGGCCAGTTCGAAAAGAAATTCGATAAGGACGATCCCACCCCGGGTTCGGTCGGCCTCGTTCTCCGCAGCAGTAACGGCAACGCGTCGGTCGCGGATTACAACAAGGATGCCGTCTTCGAATTCGGCTACTACCAGGGCAAGGGCAACTACCAAATCTATGACGGTTCCGGAGGCGACAAGTCCGACTCGGGCGTTCCGTTTACCGACGGAGGTCTCTCTGTCACCATCACCCTCACCGGACCCGATACCTACGACCTGGAGATTCAGACGATGAAGGACAAAAAGGTGACGAAGTTGCCGGGGCGGAAGTTAACCAATGGCAATCCCATTCAAAGCTTCGCCGCTTTCGATCGAAACGGAGAGAAGAACGACGTTTACTTCAACCAGTTTCAAGTCGCCCATCCCTCGAAATAGGCTCTCGGCACCCTGTGTGCCAATTTTCAGTTAGCACCCCCCATGGACAAACCACGCCTTACCTTTTGGCAAATCTGGAACATGAGCTTCGGCTTTCTGGGCATCCAGTTTGGCTGGGGCTTGCAGATGGCAAACATGAGCGCGATTTACGAGTATCTGGGCGCTCGCCCGGACCAGATTGCCAAGCTGTGGCTGGCCGCACCCCTGACCGGGCTCATCGTGCAACCCATCATCGGCGCCATGAGCGACCGGACTTGGACACCGCTTGGACGGCGCCGGCCCTATTTTCTGGTCGGAGCTATTCTTAGCTCGGTCGCTCTGCTTCTCATGCCGAACTCCGGCGCGATCGCTCAAGCACTCATTCCGCATTACCCCAAATTCCTCATCGCCGCCGGGCTACTCTGGATCTTGGATGCGTCGATCAACATCAGCATGGAACCGTTTCGCGCCTTCGTGGCGGATAAGCTGCCTGCGGAGCAGCGTTCCGCCGGGTTTTCCATGCAGAGTCTCTTTATCGGGCTCGGCGCCGTCATTGCCTCGGCTCTGCCCTGGATGATGACCAACTGGTTCCACCTCGCCGCGGATGCTTCCTTTGGCATCCCCAGAACTGTGCGCTACGCGTTTTACCTTGGAGCCGTCGCGTTTCTTGGGGCCGTCTTGTGGACGGTCTTCACTTCGGATGAGTATCCTCCGGAAGGTCCGGAAAACTTCGCCCGCCAGCAGAAACCCCTTGGTGGGATCAAGGCGATGTTTAACGAGATTTGGGAGGCGCTGCGCGAGATGCCCGCTACAATGCGCCAACTGGCCTTCGTCCAGCTGAGCACATGGCTGGGTTTGTTTTGCATGTGGCTCTATTTCACGCCCGCCGTCGCGAACCATGTCTTTGGCGCGCCCAATCCCCAATCGCCCCTCTACAAGGAAGGGAACGAATGGGCCGGCCTTTGCTACACCACGGAGAACGCGGTGACCTTTCTGTTCGCTTTTGTCCTGCTGGCCCTGGCCCGCGGCGGCAACCGGCGCTGGATTCATTCAATCTGTCTCGCGATTGGCGCAGCCGGATTGATTTCGGTCGCATTCATTCACGGCGTCGAAAACAAGGGCTGGTTACATTTGTCGCTGGCCGGCGTCGGGATTGCCTGGGCCAGCATTCTGGCCATGCCCTATGCCATTCTCTCCGGTTCACTTCCGGCCGCCCGCATCGGTGTCTACATGGGCATCTTCAACTTCTTCATCGTTCTCCCTGAGATCGCGGCTTCGCTTTGCTTTGATCGTCTGATGAGATCCGTCTTTCATAACAACCAACTCACCGCGGTAGTCACCGGCGGCGGCTTCCTTCTTCTGGCCGCGTTACTCGTTCATTTCGTGCGTGAAGATCCCGTATCCGTCGGTCGGCTTGATCAGGTCGCAGCCGCGGAAGGAATGCTTCCGACGCTAACCCCTCCCGAATCGGCGTTAGGCGCTGGCTAGTAGGCCGCTTCCGCAGCTCTTGTCCGCCGCAGGAAGACTTGCGCGAAGGTAAACAGGATCGCGAAGATCACACACGACAACGCGGCCGCCCAGCCGAAGCGATACATATTGAAGGCCGCCTTGTAGACGTAGGAAACAAGAATGTGAGTCGAGTCCGCGGGCTCGCCCCCGTTGGAGACCAGCCAGACGACGTTAATATTGTTAAAGGTCCAGACCACTCCGAGCAGAATCGCGGGTAACATCACGGGCCGGAGGAGCGGGGCGGTGATGTTCCAGAACTGAAACCATTTCGAGGCACCATCCACCTCGGCCGCTTCGTAGAGCTCTTCCGGGATCGACTGCAGGCCGCCCAAGGCAATCACCATCATAAAGGGAAAGCCGAGCCAGATGTTCGTAATGATGATGGCGAGGAATGCTTCGAACGGAGAAGTCAGCCACGGCACCGGCGGCACGTGCAAGTATTTCGAAAGAAACAAGTTCACCGCCCCATACTCGTAGTTGAACATCCCGCGCCAGGTCAGGGCGGTAATGTATTGTGGAAGCGCCCAGGGCAGGATGAGAAGGATCCGCCAGACCGATTTCCCTTTAAGAAATCGCTGATGAAGGACAACGGCGAGAAAGACCCCGATCACGACGTGAAAGAACACATTCGTTACGGTCCAGACGACAGTCTTGCCGAGAATGGACCAGAACAATTGCTGCGCGAAGACGGAGCGGAATTGCGTCAGGCCAATGAAACGCCAGTCGCGGATGTGGTAAATGTTCGCGTTCGAAAAGGCGAGCGCGACATTGTAAAAGAAGGGAAAAGCGACCACCGCGAGGACGACGAGGAACCCGGGCGTGAGCAGGCTAACGATAAATAGCCGCACCCGGGCGCGCTCGCTCATCTTAAAGATTGGCGTCGGCAATGTTCTTCTCCGCCTCTCGCTGCATTTGCCGCGCGGCTTCGGGGGCGGTGATCGCGCCGTTCATCAATAACTGGTAAGGCCCCCGCATCCCTTCCCAGATTGCGCGCATCTGCGGCACGATCGGGAGCGCCCGGCCATGACTGATCTGCTCCATCGAGACCGCGAGGGCGGCGTTGGCGCGCAGTTCCGGCAGGTTCATGACGGAAATCGCCACGGGTGTGGTTGCCAGCTTCATCGCCATCTCTCGCTGCATCTCCGCCCCAGTCAGAAACTCGAGCAGATCTCGTAAGGCCGGGAGCTTAGTTCGATCTAACGACGCGTTGACCGAATAACCCTTGGCCGAGACCATCGGCTCGCACCACATCCCTGTTTCTTCGTTCTTTGGCAAAAGTGCCAGCATATTCTCTGCCGGCACGTGATAGGCGGCCCATGACCAGGGCCCGTTAATAATCATCGCTGTCCGGTGTTCCTTAAAGAGCATATCCGCGATTTCATAATCACCTTCTTTGGGAATGACCTGATATTTGTCACGAAGATCGAGAACGAATTGCAGCGCCTTTACCATCTCCGGGGTGTCGAGGGTTGGACGATCCGCCTCGTCAATGACCCACCCGCCAAATCCGGTCAGGAATGGTATGAAGAAGAATGGCTCTCGGTAGTTCCAGGTCAAACCGTACTCGTCCATTTTGCCGTCGCCATTGAGGTCTCGGGTTAAGGAACGAGCGACTTCGA
>JBBSEO010000067.1:0-10123 GCA_038239645.1 Chthoniobacterales bacterium
TCCCGCAGGCGTCGGTCACTTTCCGCGCCCTCAACGAAGATTCCGACGCGGAATTTCTCGCTAACCCGCGCATCGTGACGGCGGACAATCAGCAGGCGAAAATTGAAATCAGCCGCGCCCAGCCCGTGCCGCAGTTGAATTTTAACGAGCAGACCGCCACGGCCGTCTTCGGTGGCTTCCAGGACAAGAAGTTCGGTAACACCCTCATCGTGCGTCCGAGCGTGAACAAAGACAATTTCGTGACCCTGAGCGTGAAGCCGGAGATCAGCAACAAGGTTGCCGATCAACCGTTCACCTTCGCCGGCGCGACCGTGACCAGCCCGATCATCGATACGCGGTCCCTGGAATCGAACGTATTGATCCGCAGCGGTGATACGCTCGCCATTGGCGGATTGCTCCAGGACGAAGTGACGAAGGGCCGGAGCAAAGTTCCGATCCTGGGCGACATTCCGCTGCTCGGTTACGCTTTTCAAGAGCGTCTAAATGCGCGGACCAAGCGGAACCTCCTTGTCTTCGTTACGCCGACCATCATCGACTCGCGCTACGGGACTGGATTGGAAGATCAGGTCAGCGGCCTGCATCACGTAGGCGAAGAATATGCCGATATCAACGGCTGGCGGAATAACGCCAAGGGTGCGATTCGCCTCGTCCCGACCGGACATCGCCAGGTGGTGGCTGATTATCCGAAACCGGGTGCTGCGCCAGAGCCGGCCAAGACTTCGGTCACAACCGAGGTGCAGTTCAAGAGTTCAGCGAAAGACCGAGATTTCTAGGATTGGCTTAAGTAGTGGGGTTGAGAGTGAGCGGGCGTCGTGTGACGCCCGTTCTTCTTTTCAGGCGTCGAGGTAGCGCTGCAGCGCCTCGCGCAGCTCGACCCGGGCGCGAAAGAGCGCGCTCTTCACCGCCGGCACGGAAAGACCCAACACCTGCCCGATTTCTTCGTAACTCTTACTTTCGTAACGACGCAGGATCACCGCCATCCGCTGCTTTTCCGGCAGGGCGTGGATCGCCGTGTCGACCGCGGTTTGCAACTCAGTCTGAAGAAGGGCGCGGTCGGGAATGCGGCGGGCCTGGTCGGGCAGCGCGATCGATTCCTCGCCCTCGTGGATATCGAGCGTCTCGGAGGGATGACGTTTGCGCCGCCGGGTTTCGTTGAAGACGAGATTGCGTGTAATCGTTAACAGCCAGGTCGTAAACTTCGCGGTCGGTTGGTAGCGGGCCGCGCTTTTCCAGACCCGGATGAAGACTTGCTGCGCCAGGTCTTCCACGTCGGAATTGATTCCCAGCATCCGCCCGACGGTTCCGAGAACCAGCGTCCGATGCCGATCGACCAATTCCTCAAAAGCGGCGGTATCGCCTCGTGCCGTCGCCGCCATCAACTCCGCGTCCTCCCTCGGTGCAGCTGGAGTTTGGTGGTCGGTCAGAGGCATCGGAAGAAGTAAGGACGTAGATAAGGGCAATTGTATTCGCCAACCACCGGCTGCGCCCAGCGAAACTTCGCTCTCTCGCCCCGTTTTGGTTGCATCATTTTCACGCTGCGTGCATGATGACCACTCACGTTTCGCCTGATGAATTTGCGCCTGATCCCAGAAGAATTGCGTCCCATCGCGGAAAAGGTCGGGAGCGGTGAACGCATCAGCGAACAGGACGCACTGACCCTGTATCGCTCGCCGGACCTGAATGCGCTGGGCTTGCTCGCGAGCGAAGTGCGCCGGCGGAAAAACGGCGAGTATGCGAGTTACCTGATCAACCGCTACATCAATTACTCGAACATCTGCATTCTTTCCTGCCAGTTCTGCGCTTTCGCGGCGCGGAAGCGGGATGCCCACGCCTTCGAGCGGTCGATTGACGAAATCGTGAGCGCGGTCCGCGATGCCCTCTCCATCGGCATCACCGAGGTCCACATGGTGGGGGGATTGCATCCGACGTTGAAGAAAGAGTGGTATTTGGACCTGCTCCGTGGAATCAAGGCGATCGATCCGGAGCTAACGATCAAGGTTTTCACCGCGATCGAGATCCGGCATCTGGCCCAGCGCATTTTCAAAACCTCGATTCGGGAGACGCTTGAGATTTTGCGTGAGGCGGGGCTCGGCGCGCTCACCGGCGGGGGCGCAGAGATTTTTGATGCGGGCGTGCGCGATCAACTTTGCCGCGGAAAAGAGAGCGCGGAAGAGTGGCTGGAGGTGCACCGCATCTGGCATCAAATGGGCGGCCGCAGTACCGCGACGATGCTCTTCGGCCATATCGAAACGCTGGAGCAGCGCGTCGACCACTTGCGACAATTGCGCACGCTTCAGGATGAAACGGGCGGCTTTACCGGGTTCGTTCCCTTCGCCTTCGAGCCCCAGACTACGATCCTGGCGCATGTCCGCGCCGCGTCGTCTTTCGAACAGTTGCGCAACCTCGCGGTCAGTCGCGTCTATCTCGATAATTTCGATCATCTCACGGCCTATTGGGTGAGCCTCGGATTGCCCGTGGCACAGCTCGCTCTTTCCTACGGCGTGGACGATTTGCACGGCACGATGTTGGAGGAGAAAATTTTCCACATGGCCGGCGCCAAAACGCCGACCGAGCAGACGGTCGCAACGCTGGAACAAACCATCCGCGAAGCCGGTCGCATTCCGGTGCAGCGCGATAGCTTCTATCAGCGCCTGACGCCTCGTGTTCCGCGGTCCGCGCCGGAAGCGGAGTTGATTTGCGCCTGAGTTCGTCGCCACGCCTTGGCTGCGTTCAGTATCTCAACGCGCGTCCGCTGATTCACGGCTGGCCCGGTCCGGTCGTGTTCGATCAACCGGCAAATCTCGCGCGCCGACTAGCGGAGGGAGAGTTGGACATCGCTTTCGTTTCCGCCGCGGAATTTTTGCGCGACCCGCGTTATCTCATCGTCCGCGGAATTTCCGTGGGATCACCGGGACCAGTTTACAGCGTGGTCGTTGCGCACGAAGCGCCCTTGAGTCGCCTCACGGAAATTTCGCCCGATCCCGCCTCGCTAACTTCGAATGCGCTCTTGCGCGTCTTGTGCGCAGAACGCGGGATCGCGCTTTCGAAAAGCGTCCACGATCTTCCGCGAGGTTCGTTCGGCAAACTACTTATCGGGGATCAAGGTTTGCGCTTCCGAATTCAGCACGGAGATAAATTCTCCTATTGGGATTTGGCGAGCGCGTGGCGTGAGCTGACCGGCCTGCCTTTTGTCTTCGCCCTCTGGCTGGTACGCGCGGAAACGCCGAACGCGACGGAAATGGCGGAAAAATTGCGAGCACTGCGTGATCGCAACCTGTCGAACCCCGAACCGATCATCGACGCCGCGTCGCCCATTTACTCTCCTGAATTCTGCCGCCAGTATTTTTCCGAATATCTCGACTTCAATTTGAACTCCCAAGCCGTCGCCGGCTTGAGCGAGTTTCATCGACGCGGGCTCCGGGTCGGCTTGGATTTCGCGCGCGACGTCAGTTTTCAATTCATCTGAAAATGTTGTCAGCCCAACGTTCGCGCATACCGTGATCGGTGCAGCCTCGCTGGATCCTCGCACCTGATTCCCCTCCCAACGGCGAAACAATTCCGTGGAATGAAGTTTGCCAATCGGATTGCATTGTCCGATTGCTGCGACGCAAAAGTTTCAACGATCACGAAGCAGTCCGCGCCTTTCTCCACCCGCGCCTCTCACATCTGCGCGACCCGTTTTTGATTCCGCAAATGGACGCCGCGGTCAGGCGGATTCTCCATGCGATCGATCAGCAGGAACGAATTGTTCTCTTCGGCGACTACGACGTCGATGGCGTAACCTCGCTCGCCTTGCTGGCGGATTTGCTCCGGGCCTACGGGAGCGTTCCGGCGCTTTTCCTGCCCCATCGCCTTGAGGAAGGCTACGGCCTGAGCAGTGAAGCACTCGCGCGTTGTGTGCGGCAGGACGATCCGCAACTGCTCATCGCGGTCGATTGCGGAACTTCGTCCGTGTTGGAGATCGCGCAGTTACGAGCGCAGAAAATTGACGTGATTGTGGTCGATCATCATGAGCCGCAAGATGAGCTGCCGGATTCGATCCTGGTCAATCCCAAGGTTGCGGGCGCCGAATTTTCCTACCTCTGCAGTGCCGGGCTCACGTTCAAGCTTTGCCATGCGCTGCTGAAAACGCGGCGAATCGATTTTGAGCTGAAAGACGCGCTGGACCTCGTCGCGCTCGGCACGGTCGCCGACATTGTGCCGTTGCAGGATGACAATCGCACGATGGTAAAAACCGGCGCGCGAGTGCTGGCGCGCTCCAAACGGCCGGGGTTGGTGAAGCTGATCGAAGCCGCTGGGGTGAAAGCGCCGATCATGCCGGAGGACATCGGTTTTCGGCTGGGACCGCGGCTGAATGCAGCCGGACGTTTGGCGACGGCGGAGAAAGCGTTGCAACTCCTGCTCACCCCCGACCCTTTGGAGGCCGCGACGTTAGCGAAGGACCTCGACCAACAAAATCGCGCGCGACAGGAAGTCGAGCGGCGCATCGTGCAGGAGGCAGAAGCGGAAATTTCCGAGTGCTTCGACCCGACGCGTGATGCCGCCATCATTCTTGGCCGCCGCGGCTGGCACCCGGGCGTCCTCGGAATCGTCGCATCCCGAATCACGCGGAGATACCACCGTCCGACTTTCATCATCGGTTTCGAGGAAGACGGGAGCGGCAAGGGCAGCGGGCGCAGCATCGAGGGATTTAACCTGGTGGCCGCGCTGAAAGAATGCGCGACCGACCTTGAAAAATTTGGCGGCCACGAAATGGCTGCCGGCATTAGCCTGAGCGAAACGAATTTTGCCGCTTTCCGAGAGCATTTCCTGGCCGTCGCGCGCGCCGCGCTCGACGACGATGCCCTCGCGCCGAAATTGCATCTCGATGGGCTACTGTGCTTGACCGAGATCGATTACCAACTTTTGCATTGGCACGAAATGCTGCAGCCGTTTGGCACCGGCAACCGGCAGCCCCTGTTCGTTTCCAGCGGAGTGGAACCGGCCGCGCCGCCGCGCGTGGTCGGCGAACGGCATCTCGCGATGCGACTGAAGCAGGGGAACTGGCAGCAGCGCGCGATTTATTTCGACGGCGGCGCGACCGAACTTCCGCCGCCGCCGTGGGACGTCGCCTATCGCATTCGCGCGGATGAATACGAGGGCGAGACCCGCATTCAGTTGCAGGTCCACGACATTCGCGCTGCCGGCGATTTCGCTTAATGGATCTGCAACAACCGCTCGAAGAGCTGGAGTGGATCCCGCGGCCGCGCTTTCTTGCCCTGCGACGGTTGGGTTTGGCGACAGCGCACGACTTACTGACGCATTATCCGCGACGTCACGAAGATCGGCGCGAGTTCCCGCAATTTCCGCGCGAGGAAACGGGCGTGCCCGTCTGTCTTTGTGGTGAAGTGGTCAAGACCCGGCTGATGCGTTTCGGCGGCCGCAAGATTTTCGAGGCCGTTATCGAAGAGAGTGAGGCGAACGCCCTGAGTCAGCCGCTAACGTGTCGCTGGTTTAATTTGCACTACGTCCAGAAAATGATCGCGACCGGCCAGCGGCTCGTCGTGTTTGGACGGCCGAAAGCGAAAGGGCCCCGCCTGTTGCTCGATCATCCTGAATTCGAGGTGATCGAGAACGACGAGGAGATCTCGATTCATTTCCGCCGGATCACGCCGGTGTATCCGGCGACGGAGGGTTTGTCGCAGCGCGTGCTGCGAACACTGATTTTCCGGCTGCTCGAACAGATGGACGAGGCCAATCTGGACGTCGCGCTGCCCCCGACCCTCGCTTCCCGCCCGATCAGGGACGCGTTGCGGATCATCCATTTCCCCGAATCAGAAGTACAGCTCGCAGCCGTGCGCGATCAACTCGTGCTCGCGGAATTTTTCCGGCTGCAATTACAGGTCGCGCATCAGCGGCAGGAAAACGCCGCGCGGGTCGGACAGCGCCACGAGGTCGCGGGGACTTTGGTCCAGCAATTCCATGCCCAGTTGCCTTTCGCGTTAACGAACTCTCAGCGCGCGGTTTTCGGGGAAATTCGCGATGACCTGTCGCGCTCTTCGCCGATGAATCGTTTGCTCCAGGGCGATGTCGGTTCGGGGAAAACGGTCGTGGCGATTTCCGCGATGCTCCTCGCGGTGGAAGCCGGCGCGCAGGCGGTCCTGATGGCTCCGACGCAAATCCTGGCGGAGCAACATTACGAAGTCTTGCAACGCTGGCTGGCGCCGCTCGGTCTCCGCGTCAGCCTGCGCACCAGTGCGCGGCAGGAAGAGAGCGGCCCGCTACCGCTCTTCCAGGCGACGGCGACGAACGAAACCAACATCGTCGTTGGCACGCATGCCCTGCTCTATGAGGGCGCGCCGATCGAAAATCTCGGCCTCGCGGTGATCGACGAGCAACACAAGTTTGGCGTTTCACAGCGGGCGAAGCTGACCGCGCGCGAGCCGGCGCCGGATGTTCTGGTCATGACCGCGACGCCGATCCCGCGAACGCTGACGATGACGATTTATGGCGATCTCGATGTTTCGACCATCGACGAGATGCCGCGCGGTCGGGGCAAAATCGAAACGCGCGTCCTGCGGCCGGAACAGCTCGGAGGCGCGATCGCTTTTCTGCGCGCAGAACTGGCGGAAGGGCGACAGGCTTTCATCGTTTATCCGCTGATCGATGAAAGCGAAAAGCTCCAGGCGAAAGCCGCGGGAAAGGAGTTCGCGGAGTGGCAGGAACGTTTGCGGCCTCACCGATGTGAACTCCTCCACGGCCGGGTTTCGGCTCCGGAAAAACAAGCCATTATGGAACGGTTTCGCGCCGGCGAGACCCACGCGCTGATCAGCACCACCGTGATCGAAGTCGGCGTCGATGTGCCCAACGCGACCGTGATGCTGATCGAGAATGCGGAACGTTTCGGCTTGTCGCAATTACATCAGCTTCGTGGACGGATCGGGCGCGGCGCGCACGATTCGCATTGTCTTCTCCTCACCGCGGAAAAGACGGCGGAGACGCTGGCGAAACTGGCGGTGATGGAGAAAACGGCGAACGGTTTCGAGATCGCGGAAGCCGATTGGCAAATGCGCGGACCGGGCGATTTGCTCGGCACGGCCCAGAGTGGCCTGGCGGATTTCAAGTTGGGCGATCTGCGCCGCGATGCGAAGTTAATGCAGCGCGCCCGAAAGGCGGCGCTCGAAATGATGGAAGACGATCCCAATTTACAGTCTCCCGGAAATCAACATTTCCAGACTTGGATTGTCGAACGACAGGGACAAACTTTTTCACAGGTGAGCTAATGAGAAACTTTTTAAAATTCCTGATCTTCGTCGTCGTCGTCAGCCTCGGCCTTTCGCTGCTTTACGACTACAAAATGAAGAACGGCAGCCTGCTCGCGCCTTCAGCCAGTCGAGCTCCGGAAAAATACACCCTCCCGACGGCGCCGCCGCTTGACCCGAAGAGTCTCGGGGCGCTCGATGAATTCAATCGCGAGCGTCGGACTTTGGTGGCGAACATCATTCCTTCCGTCGTGAGCGTGAAGACGTCGCGCAAGATCGCGGCTCGGCGGCCGAGCGCGCTCGACGAATTTTTCTTTCGCAGCCCGCGTCAGTTCCGCAGTCCTAACGACGAGGCGATGGTGCAGAATTCTCTCGGCTCGGGCGTGATCGTGAGCAACGAGGGTCACATCATCACCAACAGCCACGTGGTCGATCAGGTCGACGACATCGAGGTGCAGCTTTCCGACGGTCGCACGACCAAGGCTCGGGTCGTCGGCAGTGACGCCCAGGTCGATCTCGCCGTTTTGAAGATCGACGAAGCGAACGTGAAGCCGCTGAAACTCGGCGATTCCGATCTGGTCCAGGCGGGTGACATGGTACTGGCGATCGGCAATCCATTCGGCTTTGAGGAAACGGTGACGGAGGGAATTATCAGCTCGAAGGGCCGTCCGAATCGGGTCGATGGCTTCGGTGATTTTCTTCAGACGGACGCCGCGATTAATCCGGGGAACAGCGGCGGCCCCTTGATCAATCTCGCGGGCGAAATCATCGGCATTAACACCGCGATCATTTCGCGCACCGGCGGATCGCAGGGAATCGGGTTCGCCATTCCTTCGAACACTGTCCGGGTGGCAATGGAAAGTTTGTTGAAAAAGGGACGGATCATTCGCGGGTATTTGGGAATCCAGACGCTGGTAAATCCGCAAAATCCGACGGGCGCGAATTCCGACGGTGTGGTCGTGGGCGATGTTGTTCCCGGTTCGCCGGCGGCGGACGCGAACCTGCAGCGCGGGGACGTGATCAAGAAATTCAACGGTCGTGACGTGAAGAGTTTTCCGGAGCTTCGCTCGCTCGTGGCGCAAACCGAGTTGGATAAGAAGATCGATCTCGATGTCGTGCGCGGAGGGAAACCACTCAAGTTTTCGACTCAGTTGCGGGAGCAGCCGCCCGGTTATTTAACGTCGGGCGTCCAGCCGCGGAATAATCAACAGCCGGGGCAGCAGCAGCCGCGCCCGCAGCCGACGCTGCCGCCGGTTTCGCCCACGTCGCCCGATGACAACGAAGATTTGTCCGACAATCCCATGGCGTCGCTACAGGTTTCCGAACTCACGCCCGAGCTCACGCGTCAGCTTGATTTGCCGAACGGCGTCCGCGGCGTCGTCGTGACCAATGGGGTCGAAGGTGATTTGCAGCGCGGTGACGTGATCGAAGAGATTGACCAGCAGCCGGTTACCTCCGTTGCCCAATTCAACGAGCTGGCCCGCGCCGCCGACCCGAACGAATCGCATGTCCTCTCCATCTGTCGCCATCGCGTGCGCTCGTTTCTCGTCCTGCGAAATCGCTGAACGGAGTCTCAGTTCAGCGCGTGGTTGAATAATGCCCGCAACTCCTTGGTCTAAATTTTGTATTTCATTTAGGATCATGAAACGATTTTTACCTTTGCTCGCGATCGTCGCCCTTGTGTTCCCGGCCTTGGTTCCAGCGGGTGCGGCCGATGTTTCAGTAAATTTCTTCTACGAGAATCTCGAAGGTGGAAATTGGTATCAAATTGCTGACTACGGTTACGTCTGGCAGCCCGAGGCGGCGGCGACCGAGAGTTGGCGTCCCTATACCGACGGTTATTGGGCTTACAGCGATCAAGGCTGGACTTGGGTTTCCTACGAAGATTTCGGCTGGGCCACGTACCACTACGGACGTTGGGCTCGCCTGGCCGATTACGGTTGGTGCTGGGTTCCCGGGACGGAATGGGGACCAGCGTGGGTCTCGTGGCGCGCTGGGGGCGACAGCGTCGGTTGGGCGCCGTTGCCGCCCGCGGGCGATCGAGTGGAAACGGTCTACGAAAGCCGTCCGATCGACAACACCGTCGATGTGCAGTTCGGCATCGGCCCCTCCTATTACAACTTCGTTGACCTGCGCTTTTTCGGCGAACCAATGCTCCGGCCGCGAATTTACGGTTACGATCGGAACATTTTTTTCCTTGAGAACACGGTCAACATCACCAACATCGTTTACAACAACGCGATCGTTTACAACTACGGCCCAGACTACGCGTTGTTGAGTCGTTACTCGACGCGGCCGATCCCTCGACTGACGATTGAGCGGGAAAACATTGCGCCGTTGCAGGCCCTGAGAGCAGGCGAAATTACCAAGGTTCAGGGCAACAAACTCCACCTCGCGGCGCCGGAACGTTTGGTGGCGGCACCAGCCAATCAGTTCGCGCCGAAAATAAAGGGGAGGATCTCGCAGCCGAAGCTGGAAAAGGGCTGGGCGAACGTGAACGATCCTGCGCTGCAGAACCGGCTGGAGCAGAAGTTCCGCAATGAGAATCCGAAAAATATTCCCAAACCGGATTTTCAGCCGGGCGAGAATGTTGCCAAGGTCCAAACCAGGGTGGCGGGAGAGTCTTCGGTCAATCGCCACAACGTCAAAAAGGAACGCGCGCCAAGAGCTAACGTCCGGGGGAACGGAAGTTCAGGAAGCGAAGGCGATCTGCAAAAGCACGAGCGCAAGGCTCAACGCCGAGTGGAGCGCCAAGGTTTTAACAATTCCGGCGCGACGACTCCAAATTTTTCGCGAAACGTCGGGAACAGGGAAGGAATGAACAGGCGTGAGCGACGATTTGATCGTCAACAGATTCGCGCCAATAACCAGGTTCTGCGAAA
>JBBSEO010000068.1:0-10080 GCA_038239645.1 Chthoniobacterales bacterium
CGGGTGATAGTCGCCCGCTCCGTCCTTGTGCGCCGCGGGCCAATTCGCCAAGGTCTCCGCGATGGCCCACCAAGTCCTGATCGCGCCCTCCATTCTCGCCGCCGATTTCTCCCAGCTCGCGCACGAGATTACGAGGGTCGAAGCGGCCGGCGCCGATTGGATTCACTGCGACATCATGGATGGGCATTTCGTTGACAACATTTCGTTTGGACCCGCGGTCGTGCAGACCGTTCGCCGGCTCACTTCTCTGCCGCTGGATGTTCATCTCATGATTGCGCGGCCGGATCATTTCCTGCCGCGTTTTGTCGAGGCGGGCGCGAATTCGATTACTGTGCATGTCGAAGCGGAAGCGCGTCACGATGTTCCCCAGACCTTGCGCCAGATTCGCGCGGCCGGCTGCAAAGCCGGCCTGACCTTGAATCCCAACACGCCTTACGAAGCGATCGAACCTTTTCTTCGTGCGATCGATCTCCTGCTCATTATGACCGTCCACCCCGGGTTTGGCGGCCAATCCTTCCGCGCAGAGCAAATGGAGAAGGTGCGACGCGCTCACCAGTGGCGGAGTGAGAACAATTCCTCGCTGCGGATCGAAGTCGACGGCGGCATCAACGCCGCCACAGCGCGAACCTGTATCGAAGCGGGCGCCGAAGTTCTTGTCGCCGGCACCGCGATTTTTACGTCGCCTGATTACGCGGCCGAACTCCGCGCCCTGCGCGGCGAATAAACGTTAGCCGGAGACAACCGGCTCCGCTTCTGGCGTCGTCTCTGCCATCACTTCGTCCGTCTGCGTCACGCGCACGACTTCTTCGATCGTCGTGAGTCCTTGCGCAACCCGACGCCAGCCATCCTGCCGGAGCGTTTCCATTCCTTGCGCGATCGCCATTTGTTTCAGCTCGCCACCGTCGCGCTTCTGCAAAATCAAACGGCGCAACGGCTCGGTCACAACGCAGATTTCGTAGATCGCCATCCGCCCCTGATAGCCGGTCTGCCGGCAATGATCGCAACCGGCGCCGCGATAAAATTTGAAGTCCGGCGGAAAATCCACCCCAATCTCACTCAGGTAATCGACCGGATAGCCCACGACCTCTTTGCATTCCGGGCAGATCGTGCGCACGAGCCGTTGCGCGATGAACGCTTTCACCACGCTCGCGAGCAGAAATGGTTCAACTTCCATATCGAGCAAACGCGTGATCCCGCCGACCGCATCGTTCGTGTGCAGCGTGCTGAAAACAAGGTGACCGGTCATCGCCGCACGAATCGAGATGTCCGCCGTTTCCACGTCGCGAATTTCTCCGACCATGACCACGTTCGGATCCTGCCGCAAAATGTGACGCAAGCCCTTCGCAAAGGTCAGATCGATCTCCGGTTTCACGTCAATTTGCGAGACGCCGGGCAACCGATATTCCACCGGCTCCTCAATCGTGATGATCCGGCGTTGGACGGAATTGATGCTGGAAAGAAAACAGTAGAGTGATGTCGATTTCCCGCAGCCGGTCGGGCCGGTCACGAGAATAATTCCGTTCGGTTGCGCCAAAAGATTGTGCACGATCGTCTGCTGCTTCGGACTGAGATCGAGGCGGTCGAAGCCGAACTGTTGCTCGGTCCGACTGAGCAACCGCAGCGAAATCGATTCACCGTTCACCGTCGGGATGGTCGAGACACGCACGTCGATGTCCTGGTTACTCGAGTGCAACTGAATGCGTCCGTCCTGCGGCAACCGGCGCTCCGCGATGTCCATGTGCGCCATCACTTTCAGGCGCGAAATAATGGCAGATTGCAACAGGCGCAACTGCGGCGGAACCGCGACCTCGTGCAAAATTCCGTCGATCCGATAACGAATCCGCAGATCGTTTTCCAGCGGCTCGACGTGAATGTCGGTCGCACGCTCGATGATCGCTTCGCGAATGATCTGGTTCACGAATTTCACCACCGACGCTTCGGGATCGTCCGCATTGAGATCGGTGCTGCCCTCGATCTCCTGCAACGCCTCGAAGCCGCGGTTCGTCTTCAGGATTTCGTCAAAGGTTTCCGCGCCCACGCCGTAGAGCGCTTTCATCGCGCGCTGGAGTTGCGCTCGCGGCACCAGCACCCATTCCGTCCGCTTCTTCAACAACTGGCCGACCAGCTGGCGGCCGACGGAATTAAATAGATCGTAGGTCGCCAGCGTCACCACGTCCTCCTTCTCCGCCACCGGCAGAATGTGATGCTGGAAGACGAGCCGGGAGGGCAGGAGCGAGAGTGTTTTTCGATCGATCGATTTCGCATCCAGCGTGGTCACCGGGACGCGAAAGAACTCGCCGATCGCGGCGAGAAAACGCTGCTCGTCGACCTTCCCGGAATCGAGCACCTGCGTCATCCAGGAGCCGCCATTGAGGTTCTTCGATAACTCCACCGCTTCTTCCGGGGAAGCGACGCCGCCGGCGAGCAGGAGATTAACTAACGATTGACTGGCGGAAGCGCTCACTCACACCTCGTTAGGGTAAATACAACGCGCGGCGAACCTGGTCGGTGAACGTGCCGGTAACGCGGAACGAATAGTTCTTCTGTAAATGGGCGATCGCTTCACTCACGGCTGGTGAGTAGAATCCATCGATCGGTCCGCAGTAATAACCGAGCCTCTTCAAATCCCGCTGCACCGCGCCAACATAGGCGGGCTGGACCATCAATTGCTCGGGCGCTTTGAAGTAATAAATTTCCCGGAAGTGATAGCGCCGAGCGAAATCAACCGCGTTTAAACCCTTGCTCTGGTGTAAAAGTCCCCAGTCATCCCGCGGCGCGATCGGGTCGTGACTTCGTTGACGAAAAATCTCGTCGTCGACGACAAAAGAAAAGGCGAGGCGAGTTGACACGAACCAGCAGATGCAGAGAAAAGACAGTCGTTTCATTTGAAATCTTTCGCCGTCGGCACATCGGGGGGCGGCAATTGCTTATCGCTTCGATTCGTCACCGGGCAATCTGGACAATCGTCCTGTTCCAGTTCCGGGCCAAAATGCATTCGATCTTCGTTCTTCCGGCGCAAACGATAGAGGTCGAGCTTGGTCAAAGTAACTTCCGGTCGCATTAGAATAATCAATTCCGTTCGCTGATCGTTCTTTGCGGTGCTCCGGAAGATACTTCCGATCAACGGAATCTTACTTAAATAAGGAATTCCCGCCTTGTCCGTTCTTTCCGGTTGTTGGATCAGGCCGCCCAGGACGATCGTCCCCCCGTTCGGCGCGCTGACATTCGACTTAATGTAACGAGTAGCAATGGTCGGAACCGTATTCCCGCCGATGTTCGTCGATTGCCCCGTCAGACTGTCAATCTTCTGCAAGATATCGAGCGACACTTCCTTTTCCGAATTAATGAGAGGAACTACTTCCAATTGCAGCGCGACCTTCTTAAACTCGATGCTGGACTGGACCGAGGCCACACCGCTGGTGTTGGCGAGGGAATTGCTCAGCGTATTTACCGGCACGGGAATCTCCTGGCCGCTGGCGATGATCGCCTTCTTGTTGTTGCTGGTGAAGACGGTGGGACGCGAGATTGTCTTGAAGCGCCCAGTCGCATCCAGGGCGTGCACCACCGCCGCAAGCGTGCTCCCCGCCGCGAGGTAAATGTTAGTCCCCTGCACCGCACTCGTCGCCAGCTGCGTGAAACTAAGCAGATTTCCCGGGTCAAAAATATTTCCCCCCGTCGTCGTCGGAGTGCCACTGGGGTTGGGAACGACCATACCGCCGCCGGCAAAAGCTGGCGGAACGCCATTACCGTTAACGTTTGTCCCCGCGACCGACCTGCCGCCCGAGCGCACGAACCAGTTCACCCCAAACTCTTCGTCCTTGGTCAAAGTGAGTTCGCCGATGACCGTGCTGATTGCCACCTGTGGCGCCTTCACGTCCATCTCATCGAGAATCTTGTTTACCTTCGCGACGATTTCGCTGCTGCCCAGAATGATGATAGCGTTTGCGCGCTGATCGGCGATCAGTTTTGAATTACCGATCGTCACTTCTTTCGGCGCGGTATCGACCGGCTGAGTCGATAATTCTTCCGAGACGTTCAGGTTACTGCCACTCGCGGTGCTCGTTTGTCCGCCAGTATAAGGGCTGGTGACGGTGGAATTGACCCGGCGCTGCTGCTGCTGTTCCGCGGCGGAGGTGTTTGGATTCGTGCCGCCCGCGTTTGTGCCCTGGTCGTTAGATCCAGGTTCCGCCAGCGACTGCGCCAAAACCGGGAGAACGTCGCCGGCCGAGATATAACGCAACGGGCGCGTCACCGGCCGGCCGAAATCAACGTTCTCGTCGTATTGCGCAATCAGCCGTCGAATGAAAGGGAGATTTGCCGGGCGAGTAATGACATGAATGCGGTTCGTCCGGATATCCGCCGAGATTTTGATCTTGCCGATGATAACGGCGTCTTCGTTCAGACCTGAAACCGCCCCGCCTTCGAACTCGATCTGCTGTTGCGGCTGCTGTGGCACCCCCGGAATATTCGGTTGGCGCACATTGCGCACACCCGGGTTTGCGACCGCGCCGGCGCGCGGCTGGTCGTTCTTCTCGAAGACCTCTTTCAACATCTCGACCACTTTGGTGGCGTCGGCCCGATGCAGTTGGATGAACTCGCTGATCACCTCGGCCGGCGGGATGTCGACCTGGTCGATCACGTTCGCTAACTGCCGGATCACGCTCGAATTCTCCGTCACCAGGATGCTCGACGATTTCGGCAAAGCCAGGAACGAGGTGTAAGTGTTACCCGCGCCCGGCGGATCGTACTGTTGCAAGACCTGCTGCATTTCCTGCGGATCGGCATAACGCAGCTTGAAAAGAAAACTCACCACCCGGTCGATGTCCGGCAGTTCGGCCAGCTCGGAAATGATTGGGATGCCAGCGCTCCGCGGGTTCTTTTGCGTGCCGATGACCTTCACGATGTCCGGCGGCGCGTCCACCAGCGAAAAGCCGTTCATCAACAGGTTCATCGCGATGATCTGAACGGCCTCGTCTCTCGGCACCGGCTTGCTCAGGAAAATATTGACCTTCCCCTGCACGAAATTATCTGTGATGACGCGCTTCCCCGTCAGCGTCTCGTACAAGCGCAGCACGTCCGCGACATCGCTGTTTGGATATTGCAACGTGATCATCTCCTGCGACGGTGTCGGAGTCGGCGCGGCAATCGTGGTCACCCTCCGATTTGTCGGGGGCGAAGGAGGAGTTTGCGCACACAAACTCACCGCCGCAGCGGCCACCGCCAAAAACGTGAGAGTTAATCGCAAAGCCTGTGATTTTACGAGGCGCCGCCGCTTTGGTCAACCGCGGCGAACCCCGGTTATCCCCGCCCGCCCCTACCGAAAGATATCCTCGAACGGGAATCTTCTGCCAGAGTGTCAGCGATGCATTATTCTCTTTTTCGATCGGTCCTGGCTTTGGGGTCGCTCGCAAGCGCTTTGATTCTTGGCGCGCAGACTGTTTCGCCTTCCGCGGAAAGCGATATTCGCGCCGTGATCGCAGCCCAGGCCCAAGCGTGGAATGACGGCAGCATCGACGGATTTATGAACGGCTACGCCAAGTCGGAGAAAACCCTCTTCGTCTCCGGCGACAAGGTTTCGCGCGGCTGGCAAACCGTGCACGATCATTATGCGAGCAAATACAATTCGCGGGCGAAAATGGGTCAGCTCACCTTCAGCGAGTTGGAAGTAAATCAATTCTGCGCCGACGCCGCCGTCGTCATCGGGGTCTGGCAGCTCGAAGTCGAAGGCCAGCATCCGCACGGCCGTTTTACCCTGATCTTTCGAAAATTGTCCGAAGGCTGGCGGATCGTGCAGGATCACACTTCGAGCGCGGCCGAGTGAATTCCCGCAAAGAAATTAACGCGCGAGAGCTTTCAGCAGCTTCTCGTGAATGCCGTCGAAGCCGCCGTTGCTGAAGACGACAATGACGTCTCCCTTGTCCGCCATCGGGGTAAGACGCTCGACGATTGCATCCGCGCCGGCTTCGTAGAAAGCGGGCTTTCCCGCGGCGGTGATGGCATCCACAACCGCTTCCGGATGCAATCGTTCCTCTGCCGGAATTTGCTCGAGCTTGGCCACCTCGGAAATGAAAACGCCGTCGGCCAGGCTGAGCGCATTCGGCAGATCCTGCTGAAACACGGCACGTCGCGTGGTGTTGGAGCGTGGTTCGAACACGGCCCAGAGCCGCTGTTGCGGATAGCGCGTGCGAAGGGCCTTCAAGGTCTGGGCCATCGCAGTCGGATGATGCCCGAAGTCGTCGATCACTTTTACCCCGCGCACTTCTCCACGAATTTCCTGCCGCCGCGCGATTCCCTTGAAGCCCATTAACGCTTCGCGAATCGCTCCCGCGGTCACTCCGTAAAATTTCGCCGCGGAAATGGCCATGGCCGCGTTGCGAATGTTGAACTCGCCGAGCAGCGGCAGTTCGAATTCATCATCGACCAGCCGGAAACGCGCCCCATTGTCCAGCGACTCCACCGCGTGAATGCGCGCCGCGCAATTCGGGCTGAAACCGACTTCCACCATCGGCGCGAGGCATTCGTCCGAGACTTCCCGGCAATTCGCATCGTCGCCGTTCAGCAGCACCATTCCATTTTGCGGAACAATCCGGAGCAAATGGCGAAAGCTGCGTTTGATCGCGTCGAGGTCGGGAAAAATATCGGCGTGATCGAACTCGATGTTGTTCACGATCACCAGTTCGGGCAGGTAGTGAACGAACTTCGAACGCTTATCGAAAAAAGCGGTGTCGTATTCGTCGCCCTCGAGCACGAAAAATTTTGAATCGGTAAAGTGCGCGCCCTGGCCCAGATTGCGCGGAATGCCGCCGATCATGTAACTCGGGTCGAGCCCCGCCGATTGCAGGATCCAGGCGAGCAGCGCCGTGGTCGTCGTTTTCCCGTGCGTGCCGGTTACGACCAGATTTTGCCGGCCGCGCAGGAACTCGTTCTTCAGCACTTCCGGGAGTGCCTGGTAGAAAAGCTTCCGGTTTAGCACGGCTTCGACCTCGGCATTGCCTCGCTTCATCGCATTGCCGATTACGACCACATCCGCGTTCGCCGGCAGATTTTCCGCGCGAAATCCCGTCGCCAGCTTGATCCCGCGTTTCTCCAGAAAAGTCGACATCGGAGGATAAACATTTTCGTCCGAGCCGGTGACGGTGAAGCCGCGTTCCGCGAGCGCGGCCGCGACCGAACCCATCGCCGTTCCGCAGATGCCGATGAAGTGATAATGGCGGGGCTTGCTCACGCCCTCCTCTACACCTTGAAAATTATTTTGGCGAAAACGTCTTCTCGAAATCTCGTCCAGCCGCGAACCCCGGAGAATTCCTCCGTGCGCGGCCACGCAATCCATGGTTAGAATTCCACCCTCATGAGCAAAGTTTTTCCCGACGCCAAGGTCGCACTCGACGGCTTACTTCACGACAACATGACCATCGCCGCGGGCGGTTTTGGTTTGTGCGGAATTCCGGAAAACTTGATCGCCGCCCTGCGCGACAGCGGCGTGAAAGGTCTGACCATTGTCGGCAACAACGCCGGCGTCGACGGCTTCGGCATGGGCGTGCTTCTGACCACGCGCCAGGTGAAAAAGGTGATGGCCTCCTACGTGGGCGAGAACAAAGAGTTCGAGCGGCAGGTGCTGAGTGGTGAGCTCGATCTCGAGCTGATTCCGCAGGGCACGCTCGCGGAACGGCTGCGCGCGGGCGGCGCCGGTATTGCCGGTTTTTACACGCGCACCGGCTTTGGGACGAAGCTGACGGAGGGCAGGGAAACGAAAACATTCGACGGCGTCGAGTATATCCTCGAGCCGGGAATCAAAGCCGAAGTATCGTTAGTGAAGGCGTGGAAGGGCGACAAGTCCGGCAATCTTATCTACCGGAAAACGTCGCGAAATTTTAATCCGATGATCGCGACCTGCGGCCAGGTTTGCCTCGCGGAAGTGGAGGAGCTCGTCGAAGTCGGAGAGCTCGATCCCGATCAAATTCATACGCCCGGGATTTTTGTCGATCGCATCATCCAGGGCGCGAACTACGAAAAACGAATCGAGTTCCGGACGGTGCAGGGCAGCGCCGCGGCGCAGAAGGCCAGTTCGGTGCGCGATGTCATGGCGAAGCGGGCGGCGCAAGAGTTGTGTGACGGCTACTACGTCAATCTCGGCATCGGCATCCCGACGCTCGTCGCCAATTACATTCCCGCAGGGATGAACGTGACGTTGCAATCCGAGAATGGGCTACTCGGCATTGGCCCTTTTCCGACAGAGCAAAACGTCGATCCCGATCTGATCAACGCCGGCAAACAGACCATCACCGCCATGCCCGGTTCGTCGTTTTTCTCCAGCGCCGATTCTTTCACGATGATTCGGGGCGGGCACATCGACCTCGCGATCCTCGGCGCTTTCGAAGTCACCGACCGAGGCGACATTGCCAACTGGATGATTCCCGGAAAAATGGTGAAGGGTCCGGGCGGCGCAATGGATCTGGTCGCGGGCGTGAAGCGAGTCGTCGCCGTCCTCGAACATTGCTCGAAAGACGGCAGCTCGAAGATTCTGAAAGAATGTACCCTCCCGATCACCGGGTTAGGCGTGGTGAACCTGATCATCACTGACCTGTGCGTCTTCGAGGTGAAAGAAGGGGGTGGACTGCTCCTGACCGAGATCCACTCGGACGCGAGCGTCGACGACATCCGCGCAAAAACGGGCGTGCCGTTCGAGGTCGCGCTAAAGAGCTAACTCGTTAGCACGAGCGCTCGCGCGGGCAGAGAAGCACCAGCGCGGAGGCGATGATCCAGCATGCAATCATGAAGATGAAGGCGCTGCGGAATGAGCCGAAGCGTTGGCTCAATTCGCCGACAACCTTGGGTCCGAAGAACCCGCCGATGCTGGCGACGCAATTGATAAATCCGACCGCAGCCGCGGCGGCCGCGTCCGAAAGGAAGACGCTCGGCAAGGCCCAGAACGACGGTAGATAAGCGATCGTCCCGAAGACGACGAAGGAAAAGATAACGACGAGCATGACGTTGGAAGGCGGCAGAAAAAACCACGCGGCCAGCGCCAGCGCGGCGGTGAGCTGGGGAACGGCGAAATGCCAGCGTCGTTCATGGGTGCGATCCGAATTCCAGCCGAGGATCAGCATTCCAACCAAACCGGCGAGAAAGGGAAGCGCACCAATCCAACCGACTTCCTCCACGCTCCAGCCGGTCATGCGTTTCAGCATCGTCGGCATCCAAAACCAAAAGGCGTATCCGCCGGTGTAACAAAAGAAAAGGCCGGCCGTGAGCAAAAGCACCGGTCCGCGCCAAAGTGCCTGCCAGATCCGTATTTCTTCGACGCCGCTCTTCGTCTCTCGCTCCTCCGTCAGGCGTCCCGCTAACCAGTCACGCTCTTCTGCGCCGAGCCAGCGCACGCCGCTCGGTCGATCGGGCAAAAAGAAAAGAGTGGTCAGTCCGAGCAAAACCGCGGGCACACCTTCGAGAAGAAAAAGCCAGCGCCAGCCCGGCGTGTTCAACCAGGTGACGCCCAGAATTTTCGCCGCCAGAGGTCCGCCGAGAATGTAGGCCACCGGAATGGCGGACATAAAAAGCGCCACCGCCTTGGCGCGATCCCGTGAGATGAACCAGTGGGAGAGATAAACAATTACGCCAGGAAAGAAGCCGGCCTCGGCCGCGCCGAGCAGAAAACGCGCGGCGTAAAGTTGTCCGGGACTACGCACGAAACCGGTCAATGCGGTCAACAATCCCCACGCGATCAGCGTCAGCCCGAGCAACCGCCGCGCGCTCCATCGCTCGACCAGGAGCGCCCCGGGAATTTGCAACCCGAGATAGCCGATGAAGAAAATTCCGCTGGCGGTACCGAAGACCGAGTCAGTCATTCCAAGGTCGCCTTTCATTCCTAACGCGGCGTAGGCGATGTTGGTGCGATCGAGATAATTCGCGACGTAAAGGAGGAAAAGGAATGGCAGCAGACGCCAGGCGATGCGGCCGCGCGCGGTCATCCCACTCGCTAATTCCATCGAGGCGATCACGCGGCGCAGACTATGGATACGCTCGACCCCCGTAAAGGTGTAAGGTTCCACGAATCCTCAACTTTATGATGACTTTCGAACATCC
>JBBSEO010000069.1:0-9803 GCA_038239645.1 Chthoniobacterales bacterium
ATGTAACTTGAGAATGAGGATTGGCGTAGCCATCAAGCCACGCGGCCTATGCGAGGAGCAGAACGAGGTTTCAACCGACAGCTCTACCTTAGCGTGGGCACCTTTGCTTAGATTGAAACCGCCGCTCATGATTCTCGATGCAACGATTGCGCCATTTCTTTGGTTCGATCAGCAGGCGGGAGGAGGCAGTCGCGTCTCATCTCTCGGTCTTCTAAGCGAGAAGATTATGACGAGGGCGCGTTGCCCCGAACAGTTTCCTCGTTAGCTCATCCCTGCTGAGGAGAATGATCGCTCTCGGCGAAGGCCGTGGGCGTGCGGTGACGCGGTAACGGTGGCACCGCCCCCCTAGGCGGGAACGTTTGCCTGCGCCGCCTTCTCCCGATCCCAGTTACGATGTTTCGAAATCGCCTCGATGAAGCGCGAGACGATGCCTTTCGCGGACTTCTTTTCTTCGACGATCAGGGCAGGATCAGCTTTTCCTCCTTTATGGTCGCGACCGGTTCGGCCAATCGCCGAAGCTGCAATGACCTGGATACCTTCGCCGGTGGTGGCAATTGCTTTGCAATGCTTGAACATTTCATTAACGAAATGCAGCGTCTTGGCATTCCCGAGTAACGCCGTAACGCTCGCCTCCCCGCCGGGGATATAGGCAGCGTCGAAGAGGACGGAGGCCGCATTTAGAAGGCTGTGGTCTACGCGAATCTCGCCTCCGTTCGAACCTTTGATGGACCCGCCATGCGGCGCGACCACGGCTGCGCTCGCTCCTTCACTCGTTAGCGCCTTCTTCATCGCGTTGACCGACGTTTCATCCACGCCGTCGCCGGCCAGAATCGCGATCTTTCTGGTCTTGATCGTATCCATTACCGTGTTCGCCATGCTGAGGGAGGGTGAAGTGAAACTGGATTTCTTAGCAGGCTTTGTCTCGGTTTCTTTGCCGGCATCAGCGCCAACGTCCAGGTTGAGACGACCATCAATCGATTTCGGGACCTTCTTGCCCAGTCCCTCCGCGATTTTATTGGCCATCCCGCCGTCGATCTGCGAGAGCAGAAACAACATTCGGTCGACGATCGGCGCGCGCTTCACCATCCCGAGCTCGAAGGTCAACGCGTCAATAATGTGATTCTGCTCCGGCGCGCTCTGGCTGCGGAAAAAAAGCGAAGCCTGGCTGAAATGATCGAAAAACTTTTCGCCTTTTGCCCTCACTTTTCCGCCATTGAGCGCCTCGGCGTAGGTCACGAAGCCGCCAGCGTCCGCGCGCGCCTGCATCGGACAACCAGCGGCGACGGTGTTCGGGTGATAGCTCGCGTCGCCCGGATGAATGTCCTGCTGCATATGCCCGTCGCGTTGATTGTTGTGCATCGGGCAGGTGGGACGGTTGATCGGGATTTGCGCGAAGTTCGGGCCTCCCAGCCGCGTTAGTTGCGTGTCGGTGTAGGAAAACAAGCGGCCCGCCAGCAGCGGATCGTTCGTGAAATCAATGCCGGGAACGATGTGGCCGGGATGAAATGCGACCTGTTCCGTCTCGGCGAAGAAGTTGTCCGGGTTCCGATTAAGCGTGAGCTTCCCGATCCTTCGCACCGGAACCAATTCCTCGGGAATAAGTTTGGTCGGATCGAGCAAATCGAAATCGAATTTATGTTCGTCTTTTTCCTCGACGACCTGCACGCCAAATTCCCATTCCGCCACGCCGCCCTGATCGATCGTGTCCCACAAGTCGCGCCGATGAAAATCAGGATCGGTGCCGTTGATTTTCTGCGCTTCGTCCCAGCAGACCGAATGCATTCCGAGCAAAGGCTTCCAATGGAACTTAACGAAACGTGATTTACCCGCGGCGTTGATCAAGCGGAAGGTGTGAATGCCGAAACCTTCGATCATTCGGTAGCTGCGCGGGATCGCGCGGTCCGACATGACCCACATCAGCATGTGGAGTGTTTCGGGGGAGAGCGAAATGAAATCGTAAAAAGTGTCGTGCGCGGAGGCCGCCTGCGGAATCTCGTTGTTCGGCTCCGGTTTCACCGCGTGGATGAAATCCGGGAATTTTATCGCATCCTGGATGAAGAAAACGGGGATGTTATTCCCGACCAGATCGAAGACTCCTTCATCGGTATAAAACTTCACGGCGAACCCGCGGACATCGCGCGCGAGATCGGCCGAGCCTCGTGAACCGGCGACGGTGGAGAAACGCACGAAGACTGGAGTCCGCCGCGCTGTATCCGTGAGAAAGCCGGCTTTGGTGATACGCTCGTTTCCTTCGTAACATTGGAAAAAACCGTGGGCCGCGGCGCCGCGCGCATGCACGACGCGCTCGGGAATCCGCTCGTGGTCGAAGTGCGTGATTTTCTCCCGGAGATGAAAGTCCTCCAGCAGCGACGGACCGCGCGCGCCCGCCTTCAGGGTGTTGGTATCGTCATTGATCAGCAGGCCTTGATTAGTCGCTAGGCCGCTGCCCTCCGGGTGAGTAGTCACTTCGGCCAGCGCACGCACTTTGGCGTCGGAAACTTTTCTGGTGGATTTTTTCGGGGTGGTCTTCTTCATAAAATTTGGTGCCGGTTCGGCCAAAGATCCGGGGCCGGTGAGTTCAACAATCGCACGTTATCAGGGCCGGAACCTGCGGAGAACAAAGCGATCGGGAGTCGATCCCCTATTACCATACCTTTTATGCTACGTGCGCGCAGCGGAGGCGGTTCGTATTTTTTAAAAGAAAAGCGCTCCGCGCCTTTCGACGCAGAGCGCTTCTAGATTAGGCTAGCGCGAGCTAGACTCTGGCCGCATCGGGCGCTTTTGACATTCCCGAGCTGGTAATGTCGACGGCGCCGGCGTTCTTGAAGATATCCATGGCGCGTGACTTCTGGTCGCCATCGTGGGTGTGAACGGAAATGAGGTAGTTCCCGTTTTTCAATTTGTCTTCGTAGCGTTTCGCTTCGATCTCGGGAATACCTAGACCGATGAGGCCGCCGACGATGCCGCCGGTCGCTCCGCCCAAGGCGGCGCCGCTGAGGGCCGCCATAATCGGGCCCGCTGCGATGAAGGGGCCGACGCCGGGAATAGCGAGGGCGCCGATGCCGGCGAGGAGCCCGAGAACGCCGCCGGTAACGCCGCCGGCGGTCGCGCCGGTGGTGGCGCCTTCAGGAGCCTTGGTGGCTTTGACGTGGCCGATATCGTGTTTGCCTTCGGTGTCGGGAAGGAGGACGGATATTTCTGCGGGCGGAAAGCCGCCAGACTGAAGATTTTCGACCAGGGTCTCGGCCTGGGCATGGGTGTTAACGATTCCGAAGACGGATGTTTTTGACATAGGGCTGATTCTTTCTGTGGTAGTGCTGCGTTATTTCGAAGCCTTGACTTCGAGTTGGTTATCGATGTGGACGCCGCTGGCCGCTGATGCGGCAAGCTGGCCGATTTTCGTTTTCTCGGCGTCGTTCTTGACCGGACCGCGAAGGGTCACGGCGCCATCGGCGGTGATGATCTTGACGTTCTTCGCCATCATCGAGAGCGAATGATCTCCGACGACGGCGCGGCGAATGGCGGCGGTGAGTTTGACGTCATCGGCATTGTTGGACTGGCTGCCGGACGTCTTGGTCTGGTTGTTGCGATCGCGCTCATTCGTTTTGGTGTTGTCGACCGCGGGTGCGGTCTGCGCGAGAGCGGTAAGGCTGAACGCGGCAAGGAAGAGCGTGGATAGAGTAAGTCTTTTCATAGTGATTGGCTGAACCGCCGACAGGGGCGGCACTGATGAAACGGCAAGGCGCGCGGGGTTGGTTGCTTTTATTATCGAGACCGCGGAATTAAACCGCCGCCGGGCGATTAATGAGCGTAAAACAGGTGAGAGATGCGAACGGTGGGTGTGTTCGGATTTTTTTCCACGCGGCTCGGTTGTCTCGGTTCCATCGCCGTTTCCATCATCGGCACGATCCTGCTCATCGTCCTGATGCGCGGCTGCCACGGGTTCTAATAACTCCCGGAGCCCGAAAACGGCGGCGGTTCGCTCGAGTTTTAAGTTCTTGCCGTCGCTGAGGCCTCGTTCTAGAAGGCCGGTTGGCAGTAGACGCGACTTGGGAAAGTGGCAGGAAGGGAAATTGTCGACTCAATAAATCAACTCGGCGCGAAATCTCACCTATGCGCGAGGCATATTTTGACCAATCCAATGATAGCCCGGGAATCGATGCGTCATATAACGCAAAAATGACAAGCTTAGAGGAACAGGAATATCATAAGGCGCAATCCGTGCATCAGTTGACGGAACAGAACGTCAAGTTGATTGCGGACCTCGAAAATGCCTCGCAAGCTCAAAAAACGGGCACTGATCGGGCGGCGGATGCGATCACGCACTTTTGCGGATCAATGATTTTCGTGTGGGTGCACGTGGTCTGGTTTGTCGCCTGGGTCGTCGCCAACACGCTTCCCGGGTTAAAGCACATCGATCCTTTTCCATTCAACTTCCTTACTCTTGTCGTATCGCTGGAAGCGATCTTTCTCTCCACTTTCATTCTCATTTCCGAGAATAGACAATCGCGCGTCGATGAGCGCCGCAGCCATCTCGACTTGCAAATTAACCTGCTCTCGGAACAGGAGAACACGAAGATGCTTCAGCTTTTGAAGGAGATCGCGGACAAGCTTGGAGTCGATTCCAGTCGTGATCCGACCGTGAGCGTGCTGGAGCAGGCGACGCGGCCGGAGAAATTGGTCGAACAGATCGACGGGACCGTCGCGAAGAGCCAGCAGGACAAAAAGGCTTGAACTCTTGTCGGCGCTTCGAGCTTGCAAAACTCAACGGGTGGGGAGGCGAACGACTGGCATCCAAATCTTACGTTTAGTGCGAAGCTGTTCATATGAAACTCGAAACATTGAAAGACCTCTACATCCACGAACTGAAGGACCTCTACAGCGCGGAGAATCAGATTATTAAAGCGCTGCCGAAGATGGCGAAGGGTGCGACGGATGCGAAGCTGGTGGCCGGTTTCAAAACCCATTTGGAAGAAACGAAGGAGCATGCCGTTCGTCTCGAGCGGATCCTTAAGAGCCACAGCGAAACGACTCGCGGACCGAAGTGCAAGGGAATGGAGGGCGTGATTAAAGAAGGCGCTGAAATGATTGAGGAAGACGCGGAGGACGAAGTGCGCGACGCGGGGCTGATTTCCGCTGCCCAGCGGGTGGAGCATTACGAAATGGCCGGCTACGGCACTGCGCGCACTTACGCGAATCTGCTAGGCGACGCCGCGGGTGAAAAGCTTCTACAGAAAACCCTCGACGAAGAAGGCGCGACTGATAAAAAGCTGACCACGCTCGCCGAGCGCATCAACGTTGCCGCCGAATAGCGGGCTAACGGGGAAGAAAACACAATGAAAGTAACCGAAAACGCAAACGAAAAAGGGGCTGCCGGCTACATCCTGCTCTGGCTCCTGGGTATTCCGATTCCTGTTCTGCTCCTTTTCTTTCTCCTCCGCGGCTGCACTTAGCTGATCGACTGCTCCCGGACTAACGGAGCGGTTCTGCAACGCCAACCCTCAAGCGGTTGATATTAATCACCGGCGCCTTGGCTGCGGTGAAAAGCTGATCGAGCGCGCAAAGCGTCGGAGCTGAAAAGTCCCGGCGCTTTGTTTTTTGCTCGCGAGGGCGGTGAAGGGATCAGGAGGAAAGCCCCGGCGGCATTCGGGAAGGTGACAGTTCGAACGCTGGGAACAGTTAAGTTGCTGTCACCGGTGAGGGCAGGCGCTAGTCCGCCCTTTCTGCTTTCCGGGCGGGTGGATGGAAGCGGTTACTTCGCGCGCGTCACGTCTATCCCGGGCTGTTGACGGCCCTTTCGCATTTCGACGACGACCCCGATGAGCGTCCGCGCGGCGTTCGCCGCTCCGTCAGGAAGTCTTCGTCCTCATCGAGCGCTTCGTTGCTGGTCGCATCGATTTCGTAATAGCCGATGTAACGAACCAGCGACGCTGCAGGACCGCCCCGCGGGGCAAAAAAAAGAGTTCCGGCTGAGCGAGGCTGGCGGCAGTTTCCGTTTTTTCTCATTTTTTGACATCTGTTCTCCGATAAGCGTCGTAATCTCGACGTGCAACTCTTCCAGACTGCTTCTCGGGATACCGAATTCTTGCGGGTTCGGCGTCGGTCATTTCTGAAATTCACGGGAGCAACCGTGCTCGCCGCTGCTGCGACCAGCTTGCTCCCGCGTGGACTATTCGCCCAGACGGGCGGCGGCGGCGCGAGCCTGGGCAGCGGCGATGTCGCCGTCCTGAATTACGCCTACGCGCTCGAGCAATTGGAAGCAGCCTTCTATACCCGTGTCACTTCCTCATTCTATGCTGGAGCGAACGCGACGGAGCGCTCTTATCTCTCAGATATTCACCAGCACGAAGTCGCACATCGCAGTTTCTTGAAGGGCGCTCTCGGCGGCTCCGCCTTACCCGACCTCGAGCTCGATTTCAGCTCGGTAAATTTTCGGGACCGTCAGAGCGTGCTCACGACCGCGAGCCTGCTCGAAGACACCGGCGTCGCCGCCTACAACGGCGCTGGGCCGATGCTGCGCGATCCGCAGAATCTGATGAGCGCCGGCCGCATCGTCTCGGTGGAAGCGCGTCACGCTGCGACTCTGCGCGATCTCCTGCACCCACGGTCCACTGCCTTTGCCGGTGACGACCAGGTCGATGCCTTCGGCCTCGGCTCAATCATGAAACCCAGTGCCGTCCTGAAAACCGCCGGGACGTTCATTCGCACGCCGATCGATTTCAGCGGGTTACCAAAAGCCTAGGAAGGAAATCAAGAACCATGGACTTCAATATTTTAGATTTCGTTAGTAACCTGGATAAGGAAAACGCCAGCGATTCGCGCCGCGCTTTCTTCCAGAAAATGGGCGAGCACGGCGGCAAGATCGCGCTGGCGGCGGCGACACCGATCCTCGCCAGTTGCGCTGCGATCGGCACGACGGTGGCGCCGAACCGCGAGCTCGCGGTCACGACCTTGCAGTTCGCGCTTCTCCTGGAGGAGCTGGAGCACGCCTTCTACGTGCGGGCGCTCGCCACCGGCAGCTTGATTCCTTCATCGGACCGCGCCGTCTTCACCCAAATCTCGAAACACGAGGGCGCACACGTCACGTTCCTAACGACTGGCATCACCGGCATCGGCGGCAAAGCTGAGGCCGCGCCCGATTTCGATTTCACCGCGCGCGGAAAATATCCCGGCGTGTTTCGTAGCTATCGCACCTTCCTCGAAGTTTCGCAGATGCTGGAAGACACCGGGGTAAAGGCCTACAAAGGACAGGCACCGAATCTCATCACCAGTTCTCCGTTACTGACGGCGGCGCTGCGCATTCATTCGGTCGAAGCGCGGCACGCGGCAGAAGTGCGGCGTCTGCGCGGAGTAAAACCGTGGGATGGAGCCTTCGATCAACCGGCGAGCAAGGAGCAAGTTCTCGCCAGTGCCGGCGGTTTTATTAAGGGCAAAGCATAGGTTGGGGAAAGAAGGCGCGACACTGCCTTGCCAGAAGGCGTCGCCAAAGAGCGGGACGAGCGACGGAGGTAGAACTCGTGGCAGCTTAAGAGCCAACGCGATACTGTTTGCGAAGCTCGCCCGATGTGCGAGAGTGTCGGTGTTATGATGCACGAGTTTCTCGTGGCGAATCGGCTGGAGTTGGTCCGCCGCTGCCGGACGAAAGTGGCCCGGCGCGCCGCGCCCGGGGCAGCAGAAAAGGAGTTGGATTTTGGGATCGGGTTTTTTCTCGATCAACTGATTGAGACGCTGCAAATAGAAGAGACGAGCGATCCCATGAAGCGGAGTCAAACGATTTCCGGTCCATCGGGGGGAGCAATGTCAGGTCTGTCGGACATGGGGGATGCGGCAACGAAGCACGGCCGGGAGTTGTCGCTGCACGGATTCACGGTGGATCAGGTGGTGCATGATTATGGCGACCTTTGCCAGGCGGTCACGGAGATGGCGGTGGAAAGCGGCACGCCGTTCGCGACGAAAGAGTTCAAGACGCTCAACCGCTGCCTCGATAACGTGATGGCCGACGCGGTCACCGAGTTCATGTATCAGCGCGATTTCGTCGCGGCGGGCAAGGAGGCGGACGCGTTAAACCAGCGCCTCGGCGCATTCGCGCACGAGCTGCGGAATCTTCTTAATTCCGCCATGCTCGCGCTGACGGCGATTCAGGAAGGCGGCATGGGGCTGGGTGGCGCGACCGGCGGGGTCCTGAACCGGAGCCTCGTCGGGATGCGGAAGCTGATCGATCTTTCGCTCTCCGACGTGCGGATGCAGGCCGGGATGCCTACGCAACATCGTCTCTTTCCCCTTTCGAAATTCATCGACGACCTGAAGCTTTCCGCTTCTCTGGAGGCAAAGATGGCGAAGTGCCCTTTCACCGTTTCGCATGTCGATTCCAGTCTCGCGATTGATGTGGACCGGGACCTCCTTTCCTCCGCTGTGAGCAATGTGTTGCAGAATGCGTTCAAATTCACGGAGGAGGGGACCGAAGTGACGTTGCGTGCTTTCGCGGTCGCGGATCGTATCCAAATCGAGGTGGAAGATCACTGCGGCGGTCTGCTGCCGAGCGAAGCGGAGACGATGTTTCTCCCATTCACGCAAAGTGGCGTGAACAAAACGGGCATCGGCCTGGGGCTCTCCATCTCGCGGCGCAGCGTGGAGGTAAATAAGGGGACTCTGAGCGTGCGCGACGTGCCCGGCTCCGGCTGCGTCTTCACGATCGATCTGCCTCGGCACTCGGTGGCTGAGGCTGTTTTGACTTAGCGCGGCTCAATCGATTCCGACGGCAGTGCGCAAGCTTTGGGGTGGCTTGTCTTGCGGTTCCATGGCTCTTGACTACGAGGTCGTGAACCGACTTTACTACGGCGATACCTGCTGGTGCTGCGCGATCACATCGCGAAGGAGTCGGTTGATCTGATCTATCTCGATCCGCCGTTTAACTCCAAGCGCTATTACAATCTCTTCGAGTTGCCGAAAGGTCAGGCGAGCGAGGCGCAGAATCTGAGCAACTCCCGGTAGGCGCGTCAGATTGGTCTGAAGCGCACTTGTAAACGCGATTACTTTTGCCAAAGAAGGCGTACACTTTTCTGCCGGGTGGCTGAATCCCACGACGATTATTTTGCGGGCGGTGACAGGGAATTGCCAAGCTCACTCGCGGTACTGCCGCAGGCCACGGGCACGATTGCGGTCGCGATAGGCGCTCTGGTGCTGGCAGGCTGGATGTTGGATAACGAAGTGCTCAAAGCGCGGCCTCCCGGGTTTTGTAGCGATGAATCCGGCCACGGCAGTTGCCTTTGTTCTCGCCGGGGCGGGATTGCTGATGTGCCGGGAGCGAGAACATCCGGCGTCAACTCATCTAGTTAGGGTGATTGCATGCACCATCCTGATGGTCGGGGTAGTGAAGCTTGTGGGCTTAGTGGCGGGCTGGCATCCAAATGTAGATGAACTGCTGTTTCCCTCGAAGTTGAACCCGAGCAACGCTGCCGCAGCCAACCGGATGGCACCGAATACCGCATTGTGTTTCGTTTTCCTCGGCCTCTCTTTCCTGTTCGTCGATCGCCAGGGTGTGCGGTTTTCCTTGTCACAAGCCGTCGCCCTGGTGGTAGCTTTTTGCGCGCTCCTTTCTCTCACCGGATATGCCTACGGAGTGAAGGAATTTTATGGCATCGCCTCCTTCATTCCGATGGCGATTCACACCGCTATGCTGTTCCTGCTGCTCGCCGCCGGCCTTTTCTTTTGTCGCTCGAAAACTCCCTTTTCCCAGATGTTCGCTACGGCCGACCCGCGTGGGGTCCTGGCTCGTCGACTATTTCCTTCGGCGGTCTTCCTCG
>JBBSEO010000070.1:0-9776 GCA_038239645.1 Chthoniobacterales bacterium
AGCGCGCGAAAACGGCAACGCGTTTCCGCCGTGCGCGTCCGCCCAACCTGCGCTCCATTGCGCGGTGTTCCTTCGCCATTTGCTCTGCAGCGCCTGCGGACTCATCCACGATGCGTCGCAGCTCCAGAATCTTTGCGCGAAATGCCAGAAGCCGCTGCTGGCGGATTACGATCTCGCTGAAGCTGGGCGCAAACTCAGCCCGGCCGAATTAGGCAAGCGAAAGGAGCGTTCGCTCTGGCGATACCGCGAAGTCTTGCCGCTCCCAGCCGACGTTTCTCCGATCACCCTGGGCGAAGGCGGCACGCCTCTCGTCCATGCCGAGCGCTTCGGCGAAACCCTTCGCCTCCCCGATCTTTGGATCAAGGATGAGTCACTCAATCCCACCCAAAGTTTCAAAGCGCGGGGAATGGCGGTCGCGGTTTCGATGGCAAAATATTTGGGCGCGACCAAGCTGGCCGCGCCCTCGGCTGGGAACGCCGGCGGCGCGCTCGCCGCCTACGCAGCGCGCGCGGGAATCGAAGCGCACATCTTCATGCCGCGCGATACTCCGCAGGCTAACATCATCGAGTGCCGTCAAACCGGCGCGCACGTCACACTCATCGATGGCTTGATCACCGATTGCGGCGCCGAGATTGCCCGACGTAAAGTCGCCGAGGGATGGTTCGATCTTTCGACGATGAAAGAGCCGTATCGCGTCGAAGGAAAAAAAACGCTCGGTTATGAGCTGGCGGAACAATTGCATTGGCAGCTCCCCGATGTCGTCATCTACCCAACCGGCGGCGGGACTGGCCTGATCGGGATGTGGAAAGCGTTCGCGGAAATGGAAGTGCTGGCGTGGATCGATGCTCGACGGCCGCGGATGTATTCCGTGCAAGCCGCGGGTTGCGCCCCCATCGTACGCGCCTTCGAAGATGCGACCGAATTCGCAGCTGAATTCCCCGATGCTCATACCGTCGCCTCTGGCCTGCGCGTGCCGAAGGCGATCGGAGATTTCCTGATCCTGAGAATTCTCCGGGATTCCGGGGGAGGCGCGATCGCCATCGATGATCTCGAGATGCTGCAACTCGTCTCAGCAGTCGGCGCGCGCGAGGGCTTGTTCGTCTCTCCCGAAAGCGGCGCATGCTTTGCCGCGCTGAAACATCTTCTTCACTCCGGCAAAATCGATCGGGGAGAAAAGATCGTCGTCTTCAACACCGGGTCGGGAATCAAATATCTCGAAGCCTTTGGCTAACGGCGTCGCTCGCGCTCGAGCACTTTCATCGCCGCATTATGCCCGGGAATGCCGCTGACCGCCCCGCCCCGCAGCGCGCTCGAACCGCAGAGGAAAACATTGTCCCACTCGGTTTCCACGCCCCAGGTGCCGACATGGTCCGGGACCGTCGCAAAAGGGAATGTGGGCGCGTTTTGGAAAATATTCCCGTGATACAATCCTAACGAATCCTCGATGTCGACCGGACTTTTGCTTTCGAGGCAGGGTCGTCCGTCGCGCGCGATCGCGAGACAACTCTCCAGCGGCTCCTCCAACCATTGGTCCATGCTCGCCAGAAATTTTCTTTCGGCTTCCGCGCGCACGGTGGCGTTGTCGCGCGCGAACAAACTCCAGGGCGTATCGATTCCAAACAAAGTCAGTGTCTGATATCCCTCGGCGCGCAGCTCCGGCGAAAGAATGCTGTCGTCAGTCAGGGTGTGGCAATAAACTTCCCCCGGGGGTTTCTTTGGCAATTGTCCGCCCAGCGCCTCCTCGTAGCTCGTTTTCATCTGTTCGTAGCCCTCGTCGCTGTGAAATGTTCCGCTGAAAGCTTCGGGCGCTTCGTAACGACGCGCTTTCAGCCGCGGCAGCCGACGCAATAGCATGTTTATTTTGAAAACGGAACCCTCGTCGGTGCGCGAAGGCTCGTAAAGCGGCCCGAGATATTTCGCGAGGACGTTGCGACCAAAATTGACCAGAAGATAGCGCGCCTCCACCTGCCGCGTCGTATCGCCCTCGGCGAATTCCACCGTTGCCTTGCCGTCTCCGACGACGAGCCGTTCTAATTTAACTCTCGTTAGAAACACCACCCCTTTCTCCCGCGCAACCCGCTCGAGCTCGCCCGCCACCTTCCCCATCCCGCCGACCGGCACTTTCCACTCGCCGGTCTTGTTCCCAATAAGGTGATAAAGGAAGCAGCAGTTTTGAATAAGCGACGGATCGTCCGGCTCGGTCAGGATCCCAATCTTGGCATCCGTCATCACCAGGCCGCGCACGAGGTCGCTCTTCAGGTAACGTTCGATCGCGCGGCCGATCGGTTCGACGGCCAGACTGCGCCAGGCTTCGCGACCTTCCTCGTCCTGAAAGCGCTTCGCCATTTCTTCCCGCGCCCGCAGCGGCTCCAGCATGCTGTCCCAGGTCTGCTCGGCAAAGCGTCGCGCCAGCCGGTAGAAGCGCTGCATTTGTGAATACTCCTGATCGTTGCCAGTGAGCTCGCGCATCGACGCCCGACTCACCGCTTCGTCCACGTTGCTGATGAGCAGCCCGCTATCTTGGCCGTTCTGGCGATAGGGCGTGAACGACCCGGTCTTTCGTCGCCGCAGCTCGAGCTTCAAGCCGAGATCGCGAATAATCTTCTCGGGAAACAAGCTAACGAGATAAGAGTAGCGCGAAAGGTGCGCCTCAAAGTCGGGGAAGACTTTTTGCGAAGTAGTCGCGCCCCCGAGGTAATTGTTGCGCTCCAGCACCAGGACGCTCAGTCCCGCGGAAGCGAGATAGCTCGCCGCGACGAGGCCATTATGGCCGGCGCCGAGAATGACGACGTCGTATTTTGCGGATAACGCCACGCGGCAACGTGACGAAAACGCCGCTGCGAGCAAGGCGTTACGGCGCGTCTAGGATCGAGACGGTGGCCTTGGTTTTATTCGGGACGCGATAACCTGATCCCGCGCTGAGGTGCATCGTCGCGTTTTCGTTCTTCTCGCGCACATGATCGGCGATGGAGTGGAGCGTGACTGTTCCACTGGTCAGGCCCGCCGGAATGAACACAGAGCCGGCGGTGCCGCTCAAGGTGTAGTCGAGACCGTTTATCGCCCCTCCGTTCATGTAGTAATTCACGGTCAGCGAATTCCCGGTCGCCTGTGAAAGCGTCACCGTGAAGACGGCGTCGCTCCCCTCGCTAACCTGAGCCGGCGAAACGGCGACGTGCACGGTTGGGATGGTGACCGGCGTTGGGGTTGGGGTTGGGGTTGGGGTTGGGGTTGGGGTTGGGGTTGGGGTTGGGGTTGGGGTCGGGGTCGGGGTCGGGGTTGGGGTCGATGAAACGCTGATCACGACCGCGTCGTAAGCGACGGCGTGAACGTTGTCCTTCGCGCTAAGCATGAGCGTGTAAATCCCCGTCTGACTGAAACTCACCATCGCGTTCGGCAGCGAGGCGTTCGCGAAATTGACCGGAGCCGGACCTGAATAAAGACTCCAATGCAAAGACGCCGTTCCGCTCGGATCGTTCACCACACCAGCCAACGTCGTCGTGAGGGAATTGATCGTTTGGTCGGCGCCGGCCGAAACCGTCGGCGCGCCGGGCGAACGCGGCCCTTCCGTCGGTCCCGTCGTCTGCACCACTTCAAAGTTGTTGACGTCGATCGTGGAAAGATTGCCGAAGGCGTTGGCCGCGAAGCGATCGTCCGGGCAAACCGAAACCGAGAAAAATCCGCCGTTATCGGCGACGATGGCGCCGTATTTCTGCAGTGCTTTCGCAACCGCTTTCTCTTCCGTTGTCCAACCGGTCGGGATGGCAAAACTCGCCTTGAGTCTCAGGCGCTGACCCATCGCCGGATAATTCATCGACGTTGCCGGAATGGTGGAGGCATAATGCCGCGCGGGATAAATATATTCGCGACGACTCTTCGCCACGACGAGGCGAAGGGCGTGCTCCACCATCCCGCGTTCGCATTCATCGTAACGGACCAGCGCCGGAAACATCGGCAAGCCGGCCGCGTCGCCCGAGGTCCAACCCGCGGGCCTCAGATTATTGGAAGCGAGATCGAACTTTGCTCCGTTCGAGGCGGTCCATCCACTACTCGTTAGTTTCATCTGCCACGTTTCCCAGAGCGAGGCCGCCCCCGGCGCGACGATGATGCCGTGACGATCGCCCCCGACGTTCGTCGCGTCCATTTGCCACTGTGCCAGGGTGAGGCCGTTGGTTCCGACCGGCCAGGTTTCGATCGGCATGTTGGCGGGAATGGGATAGCTGCCGGAGGGCGAAACGCCGCCGTCCAAATCTGATTCGTCGGGATAATCGAGGAACGGGATCGCCTGCCGCGGCTGCGCGTCCGGCACGAGAACGTAGTTCATCTCAAAAAAAGGCCGCAGCGTCTGCCGCGAACTGCTCAGGTCGGCTTTGATCTGCCCGATCATCGCCGAGGAGTTCGAAAGGACTGCCAACCGTGAGATGTCTTCATTCCACGGATTCGTGACCGGCTCGATTTGCATCGCCGAGACGACAGCGTCAGCCTGCGCGGTGTCAAAAAGAGTCGGGGATGTCACCACCGGTGCGGGCCCAAGAAGGCGTCCTTCCTGGTTAATTCGCTCCGCCTGAACCGACGCCAAGAGTGCGAAGATTCCAATCCCGAGATATAGCCTGCCCCTGTTGCTCATAAGAAACGTCCGATGCGGGAGAGCACCGCCTAATGGAGCAGACCTCAGGCCGAGGAGCGTAAAATCGAATTACGAATTCTTGCGAAACAACTTCTGCAACTCGCTATGTGGCATCGCGTTAGCGAAGCCGTCAAAATTTCCCTCCGCGAGAAGGTTTTTCGCGGCCGCCGCTAAGCCGCCCCACGCCGCCCTGGCCAACGCACCGCCCACGCTCACCCTTCGGACCCCGAGGTCAGCCGCGTCCGCCACGGTCAATATTCCGGGAGCGCTGATCAAAACGTTGACCGGTTTCGGCGCCACCGCTTCGACGATCAGTTTTATCTCGCGCGGATCCGTCACGCCCGGCGCATAGAGACAATCCGCGCCCGCAGCGGCATAAGCCTGCAGGCGAGCGATTGTCTCTTCGATCGATTCGTTCCCGACCAGATAACATTCCGCGCGACCGACCAAGAGCGCGCCACTTTCCCCGATCGCTTCGCGCGCCGCGGCAATTCGCTCCGTTGCCTTCTTGATTTCGAAGAGCGGCTTTTCGCTTCTCCCGGTCGAATCTTCGATCGAGAGGCCAGCGACACCGGTGTCGATGGCTCGGCGAACATTCTCGGCCAGGCCCGCGAGATCATCCGCGTAGCCATGTTCGAAATCGGCGTTGACCGGCATGTCGACCGCGGCACTGATTTCGCGCAGATGCTCGAGCATCAAATTCAATGGGACCGCGCCGTCCGCCAAGCCCCGACTGAAGGCAAAACCCGCTGAGGTTGTCGCCAGCGCCTTCGCCCCCAAATGTTGCAGGTAAAGCGCGCTGCCGATGTCCCACGGATTCGGCAGGACAAAACAGCCCGCTGCGTGCAATCGTCGGAACTGCTCGCGTTTCGCGGCAATCGAGGTCATTTCCCGTTAGGAGCCGGCTTCAGATATTTATCGAGGAAATCGAGGATAGCCTGATAGCCGTGGATCTCGTTTTCCTTTTTCGTGAAACCGTGCCCTTCGTTATCGAAGACAACGTATTCCGCCACGCCACCTTTCTTTTTGATCGCATCGACAATTTCATCCGATTCCGGTTTGATCACGCGCGGATCATTCTTGCCCTGCAAGACAAGCAGTGGTTTTACCATCTTGTCGGTGTGAAAGAGCGGCGAGATCTCACGCAGCATCGTTTCCTGCGTGTTGGGGTCACCGATCTCCGCGTAGAGCGACTTGCGTTGCGCTTCCCAGTACGGCGGGATGTTTTGCAAGGTTCGAATCCAGTTTGAAACGCCGAAGAGATCGACGCCGACCGCGAATTCCTCTGGTTGGAACGCGAGTGCGGCCAGGACCATGTAGCCGCCGTACGATCCGCCGAGAATGCCGATGTTGCTGACGTAGCCGAGCGATTGCAGATATTTCTTCGCCGCGACGCAATCCCAGAGCGGTTCGCGCCCGTGCTTCAGGTCGTCCGCCTTGAAAAACGTCTTCCCGTAACCGCTCGAGCCACGGTTATTCACGCCCAGCACGCAGTAGCCATGATTGATCAGGAATTGCATCGACGCCTTGTAATCCACCCGGGTCTGTCCGCCCGGTCCGCCGTGCACGAGCACGATCGCGGGAACCTTGTGCTCGGCAGTCGCGCCTTTCGGCCGATAAAGCAGCGCGGGAATCTGCATTCCGTCGAAGGAGGGATAGCGCACTACTTCGGCGTCCACCAAATCGTTCGCGGCGACTTCCGAATTCAAGCTGTGCGTCAGTTGCGCGACTTTCCCATTGGTCAGGTCGAAGACGAAGAGATCGGAAGGGGCGCGGGAACCGTTGAGATAAAAAGCGAGATATCTTTCACTCTCGGAGAATTTCAGGCCACTGACGTCGCCCGGCGCCAGTATCGGAAGATCGACCTCTTTGCCGGTAGCCACTTCCTGCAGGCGAACCTTCGTGCGAGCATCCGCATTCGTCGAAATGACCCGGTATTTGCCGTGCGGCGAGAAGGAAAAATCTGAGATGTCCCATTCCGCCCGGTCGACAACTTCCTTCTTCAGCGACGGTAATTCGAAGCGTGCGAGATGACGAAATTCACTTCCCTCGTCCGTGGTGAAGTAAAGATATTTCGAATCAATGCTAAAGGTCTGCGGCTCATTGAGCACGTCACCTTTGTGCTCGGTCAGATTCTTCAATTCCTTCGTCGACAGATCGTAGAGATAGACGTCGGAATCGGCGGGAGTGGCGCCGGATCTTCCGAAAGCGAGATAGTGCTTGTCGTTAGAAATCTCGGCGAAGTCGAGACCAATGTCGTCCTGATAGATCAAATGCGGCTTCATCTCCGCGATTGGCATTTCGAAGAGGTCGAAGAACTTCGGATTGCGGGCGTTGGTGGAGAAGAAAAAGGATTTTCGATCCTCGCTCCAGCCGTGGAAATTCGCTTTCGTTTTCTCCCCCGGCGTCAGATCGCGTTCCGCCTGATCGGGTCCCGCGAGGTAGAGATGAGAATTCTCATCGCCGCCGCGGTCGTGCGTATAAAGGAAACGCGCATCGGCGGGAAATGCCGCGACGATATATGTGCTCTCCTTGGTCGAACGTGTCAGCGGTTCGGGGGTGCCACCAGCGAGCGCGGCGCGATAAACATTGAAGATTCCGCTTTTGTTGCTGTGAAAAAGGATCGCCTTCTCATCGAAAGTGAACGCGGCCCCGCCAACGCGCGTCGAATTCATAAATTGATCGATCGTGTAACGTTTCACTGGAGGCGCCGACAAAGTTTGCGGCGTGCTGTTTTGCGCGAGAAGGAGAGCGGGCGCAAGCAGCGGCACGAGAACGAGTGCTTTCATCTCGCGTAAATGCGGAGGAGCGACCGTTTTGTCAACTTGCCCACACAGTTAGCGCGTCAGCGCCCGCAGGGTTCCAGCGTAGCCCGTGAGTTCGAGATAGCCGACCCCTTTTTTATTTCCCGTTAAATCCACCGCTCCCTCCCAATACGTCAGCGGCGCGAGCACCAGTTCCTGCCGGTCAAGCACCGGTTGAACCGCAAATGTGAGCGCTAGGTCAGGGATGTTCACCTGCCACCGCAGCGGATATCTCGCGCCGCTCTCGTCGCTCTTCCAAAAACCAACGGGTGACATCGAAAATTGCGACGAAGCCAGGAAACGAACAGATCCGTCCGGCGCGATGTAACTGCCGCTGGAAACGGGATCAATCGTGCCATCATTGAGGCGCAGTTGGTAAAGCATGATCTCGCTCCCATCCTGCAATTGCGCGCAAAGCCAGTTCCAGCCGGACTGATTTAGAGCGAGTTGATTACTGGCCCATTCATGATCGAACCAACTTTCACCCTTGGCCTCCGTCGTTACGTCCTCACATCGAACCGTCCCGCGAGTTTCGAGGCGCGTGATCGAATAATAATGCGACGCACGCCCTTCGCCCGCCGCTTTCAAACTCACCCCCTCCTGCCCATGAATCGCCGGCTTTTTCCGCGGCGTCAGCACGAGATCGATCGCCGCCGCTTGTGCCGAGGCGCGCAGGTGAAAATCACCCGATGGAAGGAGCTCGAGTGACCAATCGTCGATCCACGCGATCCGTTCGCCTGTGCTGCAGCCGGCTTCGCCAAAAGCGCCGCGACTCGCTTTTTGCAGAAAACGAAATCGCCGGTTCGTCGCGTCGGTCACGGCCAGATGCGCAAACTTCAAATCATTGACGACAAAGCGTGAGCGCGCGGAATCGCGCTGCGTCGGCGGAATGATTCCTTCCCGAAAAAACGTCAGCTCAAACCCCAGACGCTGTCCGGAAGGTCCGGTCAGGTTGCCGGTGAAGTACCACCATTCGGTCTTGAAATCGCCGTGCCCATAGTGATCGCGCGGGAACTCATATTTCCAGCCGGGAATGGCGATGCGCCAGGGCGAATCAGCTGCGAGCAGATTCAGGGCGACGATGAGGGATACAAGGATTGTTCTCATTCAGCTTGGAGATTCTCGGCTAACGAGTGACGCGCGGCGCGAAAGGCCGGGATGAGTGCTGCAACGATCGCCGCAAGCAGAAGCCAGACCGGCGTTAATGCGAGCGTGCCCCAGGGCCACCTCAGCCTGATCGTCCAGCCGAAGAATGCTCGATTAACCACGCCGGTCAGAATTTCGGCGAGCGCCGCTCCGGCGAGCAGGCCCAGCGCGCTCGAAGCCAGAGCAACCAGCACTGCTTCCGCGACGACGGTTCGCCGCAATTGGGATCTCGTCAGACCGAGCGAGCGCATGATCGCAAACAGCCGCGCGCGCTCGAAAGTGAGCGTGGTGAACGAAAGAAAGATTCCGATCACGGCGACGATCACTGCGATTGCGCGGAGAACGTAAGTCACGGCAAACGTTTGCTCGAAAATCTCGAAGGCACGTTGCCGCAGGGCGGAGTTGGAATACAGGGCGTATTCGCCGCGCCGACTGAATTGCGCACGGAATTCTTTCGTTACTTCGTCAGCATCCGCTTCTTTGCGAAGATAAATTCCCACGCTGTTGATCCGACGATCACCGAAGAGTTCGACGAACGTTACGGAGTTCGTGAAGACGACGCCCTGATCCCGGGTGTAATCGTAAAAAATACCGGCGATCGGCAGCGAAATCGATCCGTGCGGAGTTGGCAGCGGCAGCATATCGCCGCGGGCAAAATGAAAGCGGCGCGCGAAGCTTTCGGAAACGATGACACATCGGTCGTGCCGAAATTTCTCCATCAACTTCGCTGGGTCACCGGAGACAAACGGAAAGAACCTCGGGCCGTCGGCGCGAATCCCGGCGAACGCGAGACGCTTCTCGCGAAACGGAAGTTCAATCTGCCGGAAAGTGTCGACCGCGGCCACATCATTGCGCTTTTCAAAGAAATGAAGAGCTTCCTCCGGGAGGAACGCAGTTGGACCAGTGATCTCATTGGAGGCTGGGGTGACGAAAAGATCGGCGACCAGAGTCTGGCTGATCCAAGCCGTGACGGTTTCGCGGAAAGAGAAAATCATCACGCTGACGGCCGACGCCATCGCGACGGCACACGCCAGAGCGGCGACGGTCACGGAATTGCGCGCTAACGAGCGACGAAAATTCTGCGCTGCGAGCTGGAGCGCGAGAAGGTGTTTCGGAAAACAACGACAGCCGCGCGCGAGCAATGAGATGAAAGACGGGGCAAGCAGCGAGGCGCCAGCCAAGGCAAAAAACGCAGCGAGAAA